>CAMODY010000093.1 GCA_946611595.1 uncultured Clostridia bacterium
GCAAAAGGAATCGAAAGTGTAACAGGTCTTGGTCTGATGATCGGAATCAAAACGGAAAAACCTGCAGGAGAAATTGTTTCCGCCTGCATGGAAAAGGGCGTGCTCTGCCTGACGGCAAAAGATAAAGTGCGTCTCCTTCCGGCGCTGAATATTCCAATGGATCTGCTTAAGAAAGCAGTAGAAGTGATCAAGGAGGCAGCAGCAAAGTAAAAGAGATGACCAGAGCAGATGAATTTTTAGAACTGTATAAAAAACTCGAGGCGATCGTAGCGAATAACTACGGACATCACAAAGAAGGAGGCTCCGTAGCGAAGCTTGGAAGGCGCTCGGAGTTTCGTCATATCCGGGAAGAGCTTGACTATATCCGCGACGTCAGAAATCTATTGGCCCACAGACCAAGGATCAGCGATGATTATGTCGTAGAACCTTCGGAAGGAATGATCACATTATTAAAGAAAGTGATCGAAAAAGTGGAGCGTCCGGCTATCGCCGATAATATCATGGTAAAGGTGGACGATGTGATCTCCTGTAATAAGGGAGACTTTGTGATCCCTGCACTCAGAAAAATGAATGAAAAAGCGATTGCATATATTCCTATTATGAGTGATGGACGCGTGTGCGGTGTCTTTAGTGAGCGGACATTTATTGAGTGTACGATTTCCGGAAATTATAAGATCGATGACGGAACGATGTTTTACGAAATTGAAGATGCACTGTCATTAAATAGCAGTAATGTGGTAAAATTCCTTTTTGCAGAGAGGAAGATGCCGATTGATGAGCTGAGCGACCTTTTTGATGAAGCTGCTCAAAGCGGACAGAAGATTGGCATGATCTTTGTAACGGAACACGGAAATGAGTCGGAGGCTCTTTTGGGAATTATTACAGCGTGGGACGTTGCGGCAGCATTTTAATACTGGGAGATTTATTGGACATATAGAGGTGTATTGTTATACTGCAACCGAAAACAAATACGAAATCGAGGTGCAGTATGAAGAAAATATATATCGTCAGAATATTTGATGAAGGACCGCGTGCCGGAGAATACGAGTTTTGGGACAGAACACTGGCGGAGATTATGTACAATTCCGCTGAGGTTGCTGAAATGTATGAAACGACTCCTGCAGCTGCAAGAACGATGGAAGTTGTTCAGAGTTGTTAGAGAAGTTAAGGCTCTCTCCGGGTTGGCATAAGACTATATTTAACAAGGAGAAATATAACATGACAATTGCAGAAGAAAGCCTGGCATTACACTACGAGAAAAAAGGTAAGATCGAAGTCATTTCCACAGTTCCGGTAAAAGACGCAAAAGATCTTTCTTTAGCATATACACCGGGGGTTGCTGAACCCTGTCTGGTGATCCAGAAGGATGTTGAAAAATCTTATGAGCTCACCCGCAGATGGAATATGTGCGCGGTGATCACAGACGGCAGTGCGGTTTTGGGCCTTGGAGATATCGGACCTGAGGCAGGCATGCCGGTCATGGAAGGAAAGTGTGTCCTCTTTAAAGAGTTCGGAGGAGTAGACGCTTTCCCTCTTTGCGTTAAAACGCAGGACGTTGATGAATTTGTAAATGCAGTTTATCTGATCTCCGGAAGCTTTGGCGGAATTAATTTAGAGGATATCGCGGCTCCGAGATGCTTCGAGATCGAAGAAAAATTAAAAGAAAAATGCGATATTCCGATCTTCCACGATGACCAGCACGGAACTGCGGTTATCACTTTAGCAGGTCTGATCAATGCTCTTAAAGTTGTTGGAAAGAAGAAAGAAGATGTTCGCATCGCTGTTAGCGGTGCAGGAGCTGCGGCAACCGCGATCACAAAGCTTCTTTTAAACTACGGCATTAAAGATATTACGATGTGTGATCGCAAGGGTGCTATCTACGACGGAAGAGAAGGTTTAAATGCTGCCAAAGAGCAGATCGCAAAGATCACGAACCCGCAGAAACTGAAAGGCAGCTTAGCTGACGTCGTAAAAGGTGCTGATATCTTTATCGGTGTTTCTGCTCCGGGCATGCTTACTAAAGAAATGGTTTCCACCATGGCAAAGGATGCGATCGTTTTCGCTTGTGCAAATCCGACACCTGAAATCTTCCCGGATGAGGCAAAGGCCGGCGGTGCAAAGGTTGTAAGTACAGGCCGCAGCGATTATCCGAACCAGATCAACAACGTGCTTGCATTCCCTGGTATTTTCCGCGGAGCCTTTGATGTACGTGCAAGCCAGATCAATGAAGAAATGAAGATTGCAGCTTCTCATGCGCTTGCAGAACTGATCAGTGAAGAGGAGCTGAACGAAGATTATATTATCCCGAAGGCCTTTGACCCGAGAGTTGGAAAAGCAGTTGCTGAGGCAGTTGCTAAGGCTGCAAGGGATACGGGAGTCGCAAGGATCTAGCTGTGAGCTCTGAAATTTGTAATTCTCTTATACGTGATTTATAATAACAGCCGAAAGATACTTGAGGTTTATTAGTAAAAAAGGACCTGCTTATGAGCGAATGGAAAGAATTAGAAGAGAATATCTCTTTGAATGAAGAAGAGCCGGTAAATGAAACGCTGGCTTACTATGATGCCAATGCAGATTCATATTATGACCGTACGGTCAGCTCGGACATGAATGAGCAACATGACTTTTTCCTGAAATATCTTCCTACCGGCGCAAGGCTTTTAGATTTTGGCTGCGGCTCCGGAAGGGACAGCAAGTATTTTATGGATAAAGGTTTTCTTGTTACGGCAATCGATGGTTCGGAAGCAATGTGCAGGAAAGCGGAAAGTTATACGGGTCTTAATGTCCGCCAGATGGATTTTTTAGAGCTCAATGACCGTGAGATCTACAGCGGGATCTGGGCATCTGCGTCTCTCCTTCATCTGGAGAAAAAGGATTTAAGCCGGATGTTTGCCAAACTCAGGAAAGCATTGACGAAAGACGGTATCCTTTATGTTTCGTTCCGCAAAGGAACGTTTGAAGGCATGCGCGATGGCCGCTATTATACGGATTTAACGGAAGGGGAACTCTTTAATCTGGTCAATACGGTTGGCGGTATGAAAATTGTACAGGCAAAAGAGTTTAAAGAACTCAGGGACGAAGAAGAAATCGTCTGGATCTGTGCAATTATCAAAAAATGGTAGTTTTATTTAAAAACGGAGGTTTTTGCTATGAGTATTAAACAGGCACGAATTGAAGGAGGAAGAACGTTCAGAGAGCAGTGGGGAACTTCTCTTTTGGTCATCCTTTTAGCGTGTGCAGGCGTAGTCGCTGCAACTGTCGCTGTTTTTGGTCTGGGTGGTCTGATCGTGGAAGGTCCGCTTTTTGTTGGCGTTTACTATGTATACTATCAGGCGGTCCAAGGAAACAAGATGGACTGGAAAGATATCTTCCACGGATTTAAGACAAACTTTGGCGAGATTGTATTAGGTACCTTGATCAAGGCTGCTTTCTTTATTGGCATCTTAATTGTCGCCGTCAATCTTGCAATCCTTTTTGGTGCGCTTGCGGCACTTGTTCCGGTCCTCGGCATTATTCTGATTTTCCTGGTCTATGTCGCAGCGATCGTAGCTGTTATCATTTTCGGTCTTTATCTGTCCGCAGTAGAATATATTCTGATGCGTGAGCCGGATGCAAAAGGCTGGGAAGCTGTTAAAAAGAGCAAACGGATCATGACAGGAAATACAGGAAGATATTTTGGTTTTTGCCTTTCCTTTATCGGATGGTTCATTTTAACTTCAATCTTCTTCCCGCTTGCAATTTATACGTTCCCATATTTCTATATGTCCAAACAGTACTTCATTGGTGCAATTTATGATGAAGCAGAAAGAAGAGCAAACGAGCCGGTACAGAATGCTCCAGCAGACGCTCCGGTGAAATATTGCAAACACTGCGGAAGCCCGCTTCCTATGGAAGCTGCTTTCTGTTCTAAGTGCGGAGGGGCACAGTATGAAGCACCTGCTGCTCCGGAAACAACAGCAGCTGAAGCTGAAGCAGAAGAAGTTAATGAAGTAAAAGAAACCGTTTCTGAGAAGGTGGAAGAAGTTAAAGAGGCAGGCTCAGAAGCAGTCGAAGAAATAAAAGAAAAAACAGAAGAGTAACAGGAATTAGTAATTTATGAGTCAGTTGATCCTCGCAATCATTCTTTTTGTAGCAATGTATGTATTGCTGCTCATCTTTTCCAACCACAGATGGATCACAGTAATCGCAGCAGCGGCAGTATTTGTAATCGTGGGAATACTGCCGCTTAAAAACGTTCTTCTGGCCATAAACTGGAACGTCATCATGATGCTCGCGGGCACCATGGTCGTTGTCGCCTTCTTTATAGAGAGCAAGATGCCGATCGCGATGGCCGTTAAATTACTGAAGATCGTTCCAAATGTTAAATGGGCGGTCGTTATGCTGAGTTTATTCTCCGGAATCATCTCAGCCTTTGTTGATAATGTTGCAACGGTTCTGATGGTTGCACCGGTCGGCCTTGCTGTTTCAAAGCAGCTCAAGATCAATCCGGTCCCGGTCATCATCTCCATTGCTGTATCTAGTAACCTGCAGGGTGCTGCTACCCTCGTTGGTGATACAACCTCGATCCTTTTAGGCGGCTACGCAAACATGAGCTTTAACGATTTCTTCTGGTTCATGGGAAGACCGGGTATTTTCTTTGCAGTAGAGATCGGAGCACTGGTTACCATCCCGGTTCTTTTATTCCTCTTCCGTAAAGATAAGGAAAAGGTTGAGCCGCAGAAAGCGGAGAAGGTTACAAATCTTGTGCCGAGTTTTCTGATGCTTGGCGTAATCATTCTTTTGATTGTCGCATCGCAGTTCCCGAACAAACCGGAACTTACCAACGGCTTTATCTGCTGCGGTCTGGGAATCGTTGCTTTGATCTATGGAATGATACGGAACCGTTCCGTAAAACCTGCAATAGATGCGTTAAAGACAGTTGATTATAAAACCCTGATCCTTTTAGCAGGCCTTTTTATTGTTATTGAAGGTGTTACAGAAGCCGGAGTGATCGATAAGATCGCAGAGATATTTGTAAAGATCGGTGGAAGCTCGACGCTCTTGATGTATGTTCTGATCGTAGTAGTTTCTATCGCTTTCAGCGCATTTATCGATAATATTCCGTATGTTGCGACCATGCTTCCTGTTGTTCAGGGCATTGCGCAGACCTTAGGCGCGGATCCTTATCTGCTTTACTTTGGTCTTTTGATCGGTGCAACCCTGGGCGGAAATATCACTCCTGTCGGAGCATCTGCGAATATTGCAGGAATCGGTATCCTGCAAAAAGAAGGATACAAAGTATCCACGAAAGATTTCATGCGCATCGGAGTTCCATTTACTTTGCTTGCGGCCTTCTTTGGCGCACTCTTTATCTGGATCTTCTGGCACTAAAAGTCCTTTCCGTAGTTTCCGAATTGCTGAAAAAGATTGCCTGTATAGGCACGATATAAATAGGATACTGCATCTTCTAAGATGTCTTTAACCGCGGCTCTTTCATTAAATGATTTAAGACCCGCGGTTTTCATTACGCTGAAATAGTCATTATCATAAGGTCCCTGCTGGATCAGACTCTCCCAGGCGCTTACTGCACGATCATAGTTCTTCTGGCTGATTGCCCAGATCTGAAGAGCGCCAAGGGCACTTACTGCATAACTGATATAGTACATCGGGTTTTCAAAATTATGCGGGATGTCACACCAAAAATACTCGAGTCCATCGGTATAGCTTACCCCGTATTCTTCCTCAATCCTGCGGAAGCAGTTATTGATCTCATCCAGCGTCATATCCGGATGGGCATAGACCTCTCTTTGCCAGTCATCTAAAACACAGCCATCGTGCACGGCGGAAAGAACACGCATTACATTATAGGCTTTGATGCTGTCTGCATATTTTCCAAACAAGGAATCCGCGCGTTCTGTGAAGAGAAGCTGCAGTCCCTGAGAGTGAGTTTCTTCAAGGTCTAAACTTCCGGAATCTATAGTTGGATAAGGCATAGGTACTTGATGGAAGGCCGTAAAATGCCCAAATTCGTGTGCCAGTGTGATTGCTGCCTGTGCAGTACCATCGGTTTTTATATAAATATATGGCTTTTGACTTTTAGACAAATAGATTGTGTAGCCGCCGTCCATTCTTTCGTCTTCATCGCCGATAGAGTAGAGCTTATTACTCAGGAAATAGTTGAAACTATCTTCGGCAAGCGGAGAAATATCAGAGAGGAGGGCCCCGACTTTGGAAATCAGATCAGCTGAGTCAGTGTAGTAAAAATCACTATCAGTCGTAAAGTAGGAGGTGAAAGCGTCAATATCGCCGCCATAGTCTTTTATTGCATTTTTCATTACCTCAAGATCGGAAACGCTGTATTCACGTTCGTATTCTTCAGCGTCTGCATAATCTGCATAATTATCATAACCATAAGATTCCGCGATCTTTGTTCTGACATCTACCAGCTCCATAAAAGTCTCACCAACAAGCCCGTTATATTTCCTAAGGCATTCCAAATAGACCTGCATGTAAAGATCCGCGTCCTGATAGTAGAGCTTGGCAGCATCATCGCCAAGCACGTCATCGAAGGTATAGGTTTTGCCGTTAAATGTACAGCTGGTATCCATCATCCCGTCTGCCTGGGAATAGTATTGCTGGATGAGGTCGGTTTCCCTGGAAAACAGGTCGATCTGTTCCTTGTCCATGGGTTCATAATCCTGATACTCGCTGATGTATTTTTCATCGCCTAAAAATGCCTTGAATTCCTCTTGGTAGGAGCCGCTTATCATTTCGTGACACGCTGAAAAGAGGGCATCAGATACGGTGACTAAGGTCTCAGTAGAGTAGTCGTTTTCATCTGAATAATACTCATCATTTACATTTTCTGAATAAAGAACATAGGAAGTGCCCTGCAGTTCGTCTACGATCAGAAGTTCTTCATCAAGTTCCTTATATAAAGCGAAAGCCTCTTCGGTCTTTCCTTCTTTATATAAACTTAACATTTTGTCGCAGTCTGAAAGAAAACGGCTGCTGTCATAGTGATAATATTCCGGAAGACCAGGATTAGTAGCTTCCGGAACATCCGCTGTTCCCGGATCGGTAGATGGTCGCTTTCCGAAGTGCAGTCCGAACAAAGAAATGGAGCATCCGGACAATGATAAGACCAGGATGAGACAAACGGCGCATATGATTGTATTCTTAAGTGTTTTT
>CAMODY010000094.1 GCA_946611595.1 uncultured Clostridia bacterium
GAGACCGCTATGGCTCCGATCTTCGATGATCTTTCTATGATCCGTTCCATGCAGGAATTCACATATGATATGTATGACTGCCCTGAGAAAATCATGGACATCATCCAGAAGAACCAGGAAGGTGCTGATATTGCTACAATTCAGCAGGCAAAACAGAATGGCGTACAGAAGATCGGTATCTTCGCAATGAGATCCTGTGCAACCTTCATCTCCCCGGCACTGTTCGAAGAATATGTATGGCCGGAGCTTAAGAAGACGATCACTCGTTTCCACGAGGCAGGTCTTGTCAGCGTTCTCCATGCAGATGGTAACTGGCTGCCGATGATCCCATACTTCACAGAGCTTCCGAAAGGCTGCCTGCACATCGAGCTTGATGGCGATACCGATATCGAAGAAGCATACGGCATCCTCAAAGGACATCAGACAATCCGTGGTGACGTTCCGGCAACACTGTTTGCTTTCGGTTCTCCGGATGAAATCACAGAGTACTCTGAGAAACTTATTAAGATGGGTATGGACGGCGGATTCATGTTATCTTCCGGCTGCGAAGTTCCGCTGAACGTTAAACCGGAAAACTACAAAGCTTTCATGGATGTACTGAAATAATTAATATCATCATAAAAATGATAAAGAGAAAAAGGTCATGGTGTTATGCCATGACCTTTCTTTTGCTTTTGATTATTTAGCTCTCCATCATTACCAGATCAAAAATCCTTGGATCCTGGACGAGTTCCGACCAAACTTCATAGGTGACACGATAAAAGTCATCGTGGATCGGTGCATTATATTCAATCAATGGGCAGGAGTAGGGGAGTTCTTCATTTTCCCATATCATCTCGAGTACACCATTCTCATCAAATGCCGGTTTTAAAGGGAAGGTGCGGCACTGAAGCGGTCTCCATTTACGTGGACATACAGGCGGATTTTTACAATTGATAAAGTAAACAGGATATTCCCAGGATGGAGGAAGTCTGCATTCTTTTGGGTCCTGCAGCTCTATACTGATCCAACTAGTATCTTCCATAAGATCAAGAATGAGATGTTCGCCCGGAAAAAGATAGATGCCTAGATTTTTGCCATCCGATTTTGAAGTCGATACCGGAATCTCAATCTCCGGTTTATAATCTTTATCTTCCCAGTCAATCTTTTTGAATTGGGATTTTGAAATACAGCCAGCATTTCTTCCTGTACAGCAGGCACTTCCACAGAGCATACCGCAGTCAAAAACTTCAGGTGACACTCTGTCTAACTTTTCATAGATTGTAAGCCATTTATTTACATCATCCATTAAATATTTCATGCACTCATTTTAACATAAATTTTTAAATTATCACCGCTGAATTAAAGCCTTGGTTTCGTTGTTTTATCAATGGATTTATGATAAAATACCACAGTTATGACAAAGCAGGATCAGGATAAGATACAAAACTCAATATCTACTGAGAAAGACAGCAAAACATCCAACGGCATTACAAAAAGATCGAATGTACGTTGGCTTTTAGTTGTATACGATCTGATCATTTACGTTATCGCAGCTCTTTTAGTTATTGGTCTTCATCTGAGTTCCAATGACGTTCTTTCTACGAAAGGTCTTTTGATCCAGATGGGCCTTGGCTTTGTTTGTCTTTTCGGACTCAGATTTGTCTTTGACGTGTACCGTCAGATCTGGCGTTATGGCGGCATGAAAGCCTATATGCGACTGTTGCTTTCTGATATCTGTGGAGGCATTTTATATCTGATTGTAGAAGTTCTTCTTCCAATCGAACATATCATGTTCGTCAGTCTTTTATCCATCGTATGCTTAAGCCTTTTAGGCGCGATTGCTATCCGTATCATTTACTATTTCACATATCGTGGTGGTACTCATCGCACCAAAGGCGGCAAGATCATCCGCGGAGCGCTTCGCGTATTTGGTGGTTTAAAGATCAATCCGGATGAGCCGTCTGAAACAGCAATTGAAGCTAGAAAGATCAACGTTGCGATCATCGGTGCGGGAAGAGTAGGAGTGAACCTGGCAGAGGAGCTTCAGAATAACCTCAGAGCGCCGTATAAACCGGTTTGCTTTGTAGATGTCGATACTGAAAAGATCGGAAGAACCATTTATGGCATTCCTGTTTTAAGCGAACAGGATGTTACGCAGGATATCTTTGACGATTTAAATGTGCAGGAAGTTATTTTTGCATTCCCGGAAAAAAATATAGAAGAACAAAAAGAACTTTATGCATTCTATAAAAAAGCCGGCTACAAGATTAAAGTATATGATTATCCAAGTCTTCAGACCGCAAGCGTCGGAAAACGTCAGCTCCGTGAGTTTGATACGGAAGAACTTTTGTTCCGCAATGAAATCGAATTTAACGATGAAAAAACAGCGGCATATTATAAAGACAGAAAGATCTTAGTTACCGGCGGCGGCGGAAGTATTGGAAGCGAGATGGTTCGCCAGATTGCCCACATGAATCCCTCTGAAATTGTTATTTTAGATATTTATGAAAACGGTGCGTATGACCTTCAGCAAGAGCTCAGAATCTCCTATGGAGACAGTTTAGACGTTCATGTGGAAATTACCTCGATCGAAGATGAGCAGGGCATGGAGCGCGTCTTTAAGAAGTACAGACCGGATGTTATTATTCATGCTGCTGCGCATAAACATGTACCGTTAATGGAAAATAATGTCTGTGAGGCAATCAAGAACAATGTCTTTGGAACATGGGTCACAGTTAAGATGGCAGAGAAATACAATGCAAAGAAATTTATTATGATCTCTACCGATAAAGCTGTTAATCCAACCAATGTCATGGGTGCTACAAAACGTATGTGTGAGATGATCGTCATCAGCTGTGCACGTACGATGAAGAAGATCAATTTTAACTGCACGCGATTTGGCAATGTTTTAGGAAGTGCAGGCAGCGTTATCCCGCTCTTTAAAAAGCAGATTGCAAACGGCGGACCTGTAACTATTACGGATAAACGTATCGTTCGTTATTTTATGACGATTCCGGAAGCAAGTAATCTGGTCCTTCAGGCTGGTGCTATGGCGAAGAACGGGGAACTCAGTGTTCTGGATATGGGACGGCCGGTTAAGATCTTAGAGCTTGCTGAAAATATGATCAGTTTAAGCGGATACGAGCCATATAAAGATATAGACATAATTGAAACCGGACTTCGCCCGGGCGAAAAGCTTTACGAAGAACTTCTTATGAAGAGCGAGACTTTAAGTAAAACAGATAACGACCGCATCTTCGTAGAAAAAGATACACCGCTTTCGAAAGCAGAACTCGAAGAAAAAATGGAGATCTTAAGAAGGGCAGTAGAGCATGGAAATGATGATCAGGCAAGAGAAGCGCTTCATAAAGTCGTTCCGACTTACAAGACTCCGGAGGAAGTTAATAAAGCAGTGTAATTATTAGACTTGTATGGGAGACTCGAATATAGATTTTAGTTGGAAGTAATAAATAATTAGAAAGAGGATTTTATGGATTTTAAACCAAATAAAAAACTAGGCTTTGGATTAATGAGAATGCCGTCTTTAGACCCGACGGATCCTTCAAAAGTGGATCTTGATCAGGTTTGCAAGATGGTGGATACTTTCATGGAACGCGGTTTCACTTATTTTGACACTGCTTGGATGTATAACAATTTTGCCAGTGAAGAAACTGCAAAAAAGGTACTTGTAGAGCGCTATCCGCGCGAGAGTTTCACACTTGCTACAAAGCTTCATTCCGGCTTTATTAATTCCTTAGAAGACAGAGATAAGATCTTTAATGCACAGCTTGAAAAGACTGGTGCAGGTTATTTTGATTATTATCTGCTTCATGGAATCGAGGCTGAAATGCTTCCGAAATATGAAGAATTTGACTGCTTTAACTGGCTGCTTGATAAGAAAGAAAAAGGCCTCGTAAAGCACGCAGGTTTTTCCTATCATGATACACCGGAACTCTTAGATGAGATCCTTACCAAACATCCGGAAATGGAATTTGTACAGCTTCAGATCAATTATCTGGACTGGGAAAGCCAGTGGATCCAGTCACGCGCTGTCTATGAAGTAGCCGAAAAACATGGGAAACCGGTTATCGTTATGGAGCCTGTAAAAGGCGGAACCCTTGCAAATGTTCCGGATGATGCAGCAAAACTCTTTGCTGATTATGAGGAAAAAGCAGGTCTTCCACACGCATCTGCACCAAGCTGGGCGATCCGTTTTGCAGCAAGCCTTCCAAATGTAATGGTCGTACTTTCAGGCATGAGCAGTGTAGAGCAGATGGAAGATAACACGGCTTATATGACAGATTTTAAGCCGCTCACAGATGATGAAAAATCAATCTGCTTTAAGGTTGCAGAAGCGATCAATTCCCAGATTGCGATTCCTTGTACCGGATGTTCTTACTGCACAGGCGGATGTCCGCAGAATATTGCAATCCCTGATTATTTCTCCTTGTACAATGAAGATATGAGAGAGGATTTAGAGCAGAAGGGCTGGACGATTTCTTTCAGCACCTATGGCACATTAACGAAGAAATTCGGTAAAGCCAGTGACTGCATTGAATGCGGCCAGTGTGAAGGCGTTTGCCCACAGCATCTGCCAATCATTGAAAACTTAAAACTTGTAGCAGAACATTTTGAAGCCCCGCATCACTAATCTTCGGGTCCGATAATTACAAGCTAAATACATTAAAAAAGCCATCTTCTTATAGAAGATGGCTTTTATTTATTCCTCAGTGGAACTGTCTTCTGATAGAGTAGAAGAGGAATCTCTAAGAGTCACTTTATTTCTGGCCCTGCGGCGTCTTTCATCTTCGATTGCTGCGTAATGCTTTTTGGTCGTATTAACGTCAGAGTGGCCTAAAACATCCGCTACAAGATAGATATCGCCGGTTTGCCGGTAAAGCTGTGTGCCATATGTAGAGCGGAGCTTATGGGGCGTGATCTTCTTAAGCGTTGTAACTTGCTGAGAATATTTCTTAACCAAGTCTTCAACTGCATGAACAGAGATTCTTTTTCGTTGGATTGAAAGGAAGAGAGCATCTTCATGTCCCTGAAGAGGGATAATCTCTGCACGCTGTCTGAGATAATCCATCAGAGCATTCTCAACCTCATCGCCAAAGTAAACAACTACCTGATTACCGCCCTTACGGGTGATACGCAGACCGTGATTTTTAAAATCTACATCATTTAAATCCAAACCAATACATTCAGAAACACGCAGACCGGTTCCGAGCAGAAGAGTAAGGATCGCAAGATCCCTTATCTTTGTTTTTTCATGATAGGCCGCTTGCTTTTTGGTCATATTTGTGCCGGATTCGACAACATCAAGTAAAGTGGACACTTCATCTGATTCCAGCCGGATAATATCTTTATCGTGTAATTTTGGCATTTTTACGATAGAAGCAGGGTTTGTTTTGATCATTTCCATCTGATAAAAGAACTTATAAAACGACCGTAAGCTCGCTAATTTGCGGTTTAAGCCGCGTTCGCCGTTAACCCGTTCCTCATCATCAGAATTATTGTAAACCTTTAAATAGTCAAGATAGTCCTGAATAATCGTCGGAGTTACTTTGTCAAGAAGACTGATCGGGTATTCGGGAATTTCCTTATTTCCGCCAAGCCCCGTTTCCGTTTTTATGTAATTAAAGAAGACCCCGAGATCGTAAGCATAAGCCATACGAGTTCTGGCAGAAGTAGTAGGTTCAATGCCTCGAAAGAAATTAATAGAAAAACCGGGAAGTTCTTTTAATTTTTCCCGAAGCTTCAAATTTGTATCGATTTTAAATTGTTCGTGATAAGACCTGTTAGACATTTTTCTCCCGATGTTTACTTTTTATACCAATAATCCAACTATGGAAAAAACACTTTTTCATAGTTTAGCATATTATACTGTATTTTGAAAGGAGCAGAGTATATTACGAATGAGCTAATTTAAAATAAGCATCAGCTTAGACCGTCGAAATCATTGCAAGCAGAGTATTGGAACGTATAATAAAAATATGAGGGTGAGTATTGTAATAGAATAAACAATTTGTCTTAGTTGTAGGAAAGGATAAATGCTATGGACGAGAAGAATTATGTAATGAATGACGAAGGGGAATATGGCAAATACGTTGTTCAAACACTGAAAGCGCCAACCATGAGTCCAGGTTTTGCTGAAATTTATAAGCAATGGGGAAACAGGCTGCTGTGGATTGATAAAAATGTAGTTCCTGGAGCATTTCAGATGAATATGACCTGGTATCATTCAGCGCCGGACTTCCGGCCGCTTCCAAAACATGAGGAGCATGTCCACGATTTCGACGAACTTATCGGGTTTATAGGATCCAATCCGGAGGACCCATATGATCTTGGTGGAGTTATCGAAGTAGGAATTAACGGAGAGTTACACCGCCTGACAAAAAGTTCGATGATCTTTATGCCGGCGGGAATGAAACATCTTCCATTATCGATCATTAGTCTCGAACGTCCGATCTTGCATTTTTCAATTTCCATGAATCCGGAATACTCATATAAGCCGACAAATGAAAATGAATAATTAAAAAAGGATCATCTGATAAAAATTCAGATGATCTTTTTATTTGTTCTAACAAAAACAGAATACGTAATTTTTATAAAATCGTAAATTTTTGAGATCCTCCTTGATGGAGGAGCATATTTTATTTAATATGAAACTATGGAAAAAAGTCAACTTTTTCGCAGAGATAGTGCGTAAAAATATAGAGAGAAGTGGCCAGGATTGCGATTTCAGCATCATTTACCGATATTCTCTCCATTTGCTTATTTCTATATTGAAATTCAATTATTTCTATTAATGATAATTTGAAAATCTTTCTACAGGTTTTTTTATGTATGATTTATCGAATTGAAAATCGTTCTGTAAGATTTCTTTATGTATGATTTATCGCTTATAAAATCTTCCAGCTTAATTTTCCTTCGAAAACTTTTCTAAAAGCTCGTCAAAATATTTTGGTCTGGGAGCTTCGCATTCTATATATTTATGCGTTACAGGATGCTCAAATCCCAATATTTTCGCATGCAGCGTTTGTCCTGCGAGTTCCTGGCCGTTTAATTTGTACGCAGCGGATTTTCCTCCGTATAAAACATCTCCTAATAACGGATGATGTTTGCT
>CAMODY010000095.1 GCA_946611595.1 uncultured Clostridia bacterium
TTGGGTGGAGCGATGCTTATACCTGCAAGATCCCGAATCGTTATCTACTGGGGCTGATCCTTTTATGGACAGCGCATACGGTATGCTTGAATGGTAGAACTACGCCTTTTGATACACTAAATAGGAGTGCAGGGATCTTACGAATCATAAGTGCAGCCACTATCGCTGTATTGGTTTTGTTTGTACAGGCCTTGTTTCAGCTAATAACAAAACGAAAAGGCTTTGGCGCAGGCGATATCAAGCTTTTCTTTGTCCTAACACTTTATTTAGGTTTTGAACAAGGTCTTTATGTGGTTTTCTTATCCTGCATTTTTGCGGTTTTAAACAATGTCTGGCGAATTGCTTCTGAACATCTCTCCGCTCAAAATGTTAAGACTCCAAAACCTCGGGCAAATCATTCCCGCTTTCCTTTTGGACCGTCAATAGTCTGTACCACAGTCACGATCATGCTGATTCGTGTAGTAATTGCAGCCTTGTAAAGCGTAACCATCTTTCCAAACAGGCACAAACGAAAAAAACGTGCATCGCCGAACCTAAATGCACAAAAATTGCGGTTGTGCATGTTGCGCCGGTTATCAAAGGTAGTAGGAAAAAAGAAAAGATTGTGGTATTCTTTCGGTGACATATGAAGATAGGAAATCGGTGGCAGCAGGAGTCGTTTCGTCAGGAAGATATATAAACCTGGCGATAACTCGAACACTACAATGAGTAAAGAAGAAAAAAAGCCCGAAGAGCTTGATGACAAACTAAAGAAAGTAAAGAAAAAGGTCGTAGGAGGAGCAACGGCAGCAGGGCTTGGCGCGAGCGTGCTCCTTGGCGGCATGTTTGAATCACCGGAAGAGCTGATGCAAAAGACGAGCGAATCTTATCCGCAGCCTTCTCCGATCGTGATGACCGTAGACCTTGATGAAGAGGATACGGACGAAGATAACGACGGAGAGGAGACAACGGAAGAAGAGAAGATCGGCCTCTTTGCAAAGATCAAAAAGAAGATCTTAGAGCTCCCGGCTGGGATCCGCGCGATCGTCGGGGTTCCGCTTTGGGCCATCGGCTGGGTGATCATCCATGTCTTAAGCATCGCATGGGAAGCCGTCCTGGCTCCGGTCCTCGGATTCCTTTTGAAATGGGTGCTCGCAGGGCTCGCCTTAGTCGGCGTCTTTGCAGCAGCCATGAAATGCGCCTTTCCGCATCTGCCTTTAAAGAAGATCCTAAGGCCCAAGAATATCCTCTTCTTAGTGCTTGGAACCGTGATTTTAGGTGTGCTCGATAAAGTGATTCCTTTATTCTGGGAGGAATATACAGGCTACCGATTCTTAGTAATGCTGGGAGGAGGGCTGATCGTTCTTCTTGCGGTAGGAATCCCGTTTATCATTAAACAGATTAAGACCCAAAAAGAAGAACGCCTGGCGCTTGAGGCAAAGGAGAAAGAGTCCATAGGCAAGCATACGATCGACGATACTTTGGCCTTGGTGAAAAAAACAGAGCAAGCCTTAGGAATTGAGAGTCCTTTGCTTCCTTACAAAATTACGAAGACGGAAAAGACCAAGAGTGAATCGAAATGAGTTTGTCTTTTCTGGGACGATTTTATCTCAATCAACAACACACTGTAGATTAACTATGCTGCAAAAGCTCCCTGAACGAAGACTCAGGGAGCTTTTTATATGATTGTATAAATTTAGTACAATTTATCCGCGCGTAGAAGCTAATAAAAGGCCGAAAAACGCCCTCAATTCTACAAATACGCTGATTCTATTGATAGACTTTGCAAAAATTACATGATAAAATAATCAGACCATGAGTTACTTTTTCAGGAGGAGTTAAAATGGAGATTAAGAAAATCAAAAAAGTCCTGGTCGCAAACCGGGGCGAGATTGCGACTCGTGTCCTTAGAGCCTGCTACGACTTAGGCCTTAATACGGTTGCGATCTATTCCAAGGAGGATATCTACAGTGAGCACCGCATCAAAGCTGACGAAGCATACATGATCGGTGAGAGCTTAAGTCCTCTTGGAGCTTACCTTGCAATCGACGAGATCGTTGATCTTGCAAAAAGAAAGAATGTGGATGCGATTCATCCAGGTTATGGATTCCTTGCGGAAAACGCAGACTTTGCGAAAGCCTGTGAAGATGCGGGAATTATTTTTATTGGACCAAACTCAAAGGTACTTGGCCAGATGGGTGACAAACTTTCCGCTAAGGAAATGGCACTCAGATGTAACGTTCCTACAATCCCGGGCAGCACTGAGCCACTGAAAGATGCGGATGAAGCCCTTGCAAAAGCAAAAGAGTATGGTTTCCCGATCATCTTAAAGGCAGCAGCCGGCGGCGGCGGACGTGGAATGCGTTCCTGCTATACGGAAGAAGAAGTTGCTCCGGCATTTGAACTGGTTAGAAGTGAAGCAAAGAAAGCATTCGGTAACGACAACATCTTCATCGAGAAGTTCCTTGTTGAGCCGAAACACATCGAGGTTCAGATCCTCGCAGATAAATATGGAAACACGGTACATCTCTTCGAGCGTGACTGCTCCCTGCAGAGACGTTACCAGAAAGTAGTAGAGTACACTCCGGCATTCTCCCTTCCGGAAGACCTTCGCAAGAGAATCTGTGACGATGCAGTCAAGATCGCAAAAGAGGTTGGATATGAGAATGCAGGTACGGTTGAGTTCCTGGTAGATAAGAGAGGCGAGCACTTCTTCATCGAGATGAACCCTCGTATCCAGGTAGAGCATACCGTAACAGAAATGGTTACCGGCATCGACCTTGTCCGCGCACAGATCCTTGTGGCAGCAGGCGAGAAACTCTCCGATCCGTTCATCGGAATCAAGAGCCAGGAAGATGTCACGATGCGCGGCTATGCGATCCAGTGCCGTATTACAACAGAGGATCCGGCAAACAACTTTGCTCCGGATACCGGTAAGATCACGGCTTACAGATCTGCAGGCGGTAACGGCATCCGTCTTGATGGTGCAAACACTTATGTCGGAAGCGTTATCTCCCCATACTATGACAGTTTGCTCGTAAAAGTAACTTGTATTGACAACACCTTTGAAGGTGCAGCAAGAAAAGCGCTTCGTGCGATCACAGAGACCACGATCCGTGGCGTGAAGACAAACGTTGGATTCTTAAGTAACATCTTAACTGACCCGACCTTTATCGCTGGACATTGCTACACCAAATATATCGATGATACTCCGGCACTGTTTAACCTTCCGGGCAGCAAAGACCGTGCAACCAGAATGCTGAAGTACATTGGTAACATCTGCGTTAATGATCCATCTGCAGGCGCTAAGATGTTTGATACTCCTCGTTTTGTGAAAACATCTGACGAGCCGCTTAAGCCGGGTCTGAAACAGATGCTGGATGAAAAAGGTCCGGAAGCTGTTTCGAAATGGGTAATGGATCAGAAGAAACTTCTGATCACAGATACAACCATGCGTGATGCACACCAGAGCTTACTTGCAACCAGAATGCGTACCCGCGATATGGTTAAGAGTGCAAGAGCGATGGCTGAGATCTTAGGCGATGCATTCTCCTTCGAGATGTGGGGTGGTGCAACCTTTGATACTGCATACAGATTCCTGTATGAAGATCCGTGGGAGAGACTTGACCTCCTTCGTAAAGAGATCCCGAACGTTATGTTCCAGATGCTCCTTCGTGGATCCAACCTGCTCGGATATTCAAGCTATCCGGACAACCAGGTTCGTAAGTTCATCGAAGAGAGTGCAAAAGGCGGCATCGATGTCTTCCGTGTATTCGACTCCCTGAACTGGATCCCGAACATGGAAGTTGCAATGGATGAAGTCTTAAAGCAGGGCAAACTTCTTGAAGCAACCATGTGCTACACAGGCGATATCATGGATCCGCGCAAAGATAAATACACGACCCAGTACTATGTCAACATGGCAAAAGAACTGGAAAAACGCGGAGCTCATACGCTTGCGATCAAGGATATGTCCGGTTTGTTAAAACCATATGCAGCAAAAGAACTTGTACATGCCCTTAAGCAGGAAATCGGAATTCCGATCCACCTTCATACACATGATACTTCCGGAAACCAGGTTGCAGCTTGCATCATGGCAGCAGAAGCTGGTGTCGATATCGTCGACCTTGCGATTTCTTCCATGTCTTCGCTTACCAGCCAGCCGTCCATGAACTCTGTTGTTTCCGCACTCAAAGGACATGAAAGAGATACCGGCCTTAACATTCACCAGTTAGAGCCGCTGAGCGAGTATTGGGAAGATATCCGTAAACGTTACGACTCCTTCGAGTCCGACCTCAAGACTCCGCTCACCGATATCTATCGTTATGAGATCCCTGGCGGACAGTACACCAACCTTCGTCCGCAGGTACAGAGCTTAGGACTTGGACACAGATTTGACGAAGTCCGCGAAATGTTCGTAACAGTAAACCAGATGCTTGGTGACATCGTAAAAGTTACCCCGTCTTCCAAGATGGTTGGTGACCTTGCGATCTTCATGGTACAGAACGATTTAACTCCTGAAAATATCGTTGAAAAAGGTAAATCCCTTGCATTCCCTGACAGCGTTGTAAGTTACTTTAAGGGATTAATGGGACAGCCGGCATTTGGTTTCCCTGAGGACATTCGTGAAGTTGTACTTAAGGGTGAAGATTACATCACCTGCCGTCCTGGCGATCTGCTTGAGCCGATCAACTTTGATGAAGTTAAAGAACATCTGACCGAGTTCAAAGAAGCCGAAGAAATCACAGATCGCGACCTTGTAAGCTGGGTAATGTTCCCGAAGGTTGTTGAAGACTTCTACAAGATCCGCAAAGAGTACGGCTACATCACAAGACTTGGAAGCCACGTATTCTTCCACGGCCTTGCAGTCGGCGAGACAAACAAGGTTAACATCGAAGATGGTAAGACTCTGGTTATCAAATACCTTGGCCTTGGCGATGTAAACGAAGAAGGATATCGTACAGTTCACTTCGAGCTGAACGGATCACTCCGTGATGTTCAGGTTCTCGATAAGACTGCTTCTTCTACAGTTGTACAGGTTGAGATGGCAGATCCGAATGACAAGAGCCATGTAGGCGCTTCCATTCCGGGTGCTGTATCCAAGGTCAACGTTAAAGTTGGAGACAAGGTTAAAGAGAACGATGTTCTTGCAGTTGTTGAAGCTATGAAGATGGAAACTTCCGTAACCGCCCGTATGGATGGTGAGGTTGAAGAAGTCCTTGTTAAAGCAAACGACACTGTTAAAGCAGGACAGCTCCTGATCAAACTGAAAAGCTGAGACTCCGTTGTTATTTAATCAGGCTGGCTCATTTGAGCAATAACAACATAAAAGTCTAACTACACAGACACCTCCCGTGAAAGCGGGAGGTGTTTTTTGTGACAGGGGGACGGTTCTCTTGTCACCTTTTTATTAATAGATTAATAGTTTTTTTACAGCGCAGTTTGTTATATAATAAATTGGTTAATGAAACCATTTTTGATTAGTACTACACGCAATTATCGGGGCACATAAAAATAGGAGAATAACTATGAACGAAGTACGCGGCGAATATAACGAAGGAAAACTGACGATCTATTTAAGCGGGCATATCGATTCCAACAATGCGACTCAGGTAGAAGAGGCGATCATGCAGGAATTCGAAGGCAAGGACGTAAAGAGTATCGTGCTTGATGCAGGCGAACTCGGCTATATTTCCAGTGCCGGCCTTCGCGTGCTGCTTAGAATCCGCAAAACTAATGACTCGTTAAAGATCATCAACGCAAATTCCGAAGTATTCGAGATCTTGGACATGACAGGATTTACACAGATGATCGAGGTAGAGAAAGCCTACCGCGAAGTCTCCATTGAAGGCTGCGAAGTGATCGGACAGGGTGCGAACGGAACCCTTTACCGCATTGATAAAGATAACGTCGTAAAAGTATATAACAACGCAGACGCATTGGAAGATATCCAGAATGAAAGAGAAATGGCAAAGACAGCGTTGATCTTAGGAATCCCGACCGCCATCTCTTATGACGTTGTGAAAGTAAATGGAAGCTACGGCTCCGTTTTCGAGCTCTTAAATGCAAGTTCTTTCGCAAAGATCCTGCAGACACAGCCGGAGAAATTCGACTGGTGCGTACAGGAATTTACCGGCATGTTAAACCGCATCCATAGCACCGTTGTTCCGAAAGGCAAACTTCCGGATATGAAAAAGACGGTCACCGGTTGGGTTGAGTTCATGAAAGAATATCTTCCGGAAGAAGCTCATCAGAAACTTAAAAGAATGGTATGGGAGATCCCGCATAATGATCACATGATCCACGGCGACTACCATATCAAAAACTTAGAGCTGACCGATAATGAAGTTCTTCTGATCGACATGGATACTTTGGCAGTCGGTCATCCGATCTTTGAACTGGCTTCCATGTATAACGCATTCCATGGTTTCTCCGAATACGATCATGAAAATGTTAAGAACTTCTTAGGCATTGATTATGATACTTCGCTCAGATTTTTACACGATGTATTTGCATGCTATCTGTCTACCGATGATCAGGCTAAGATCAACGAAGTAGAGGAGAAGGCGCGCGTCATCGGCTATGTTCGTATGATCCGCCGTTCCATTAGGCGCAAAGGTTTAGAAAGTGAAAGAGGCAGAGCGGAAATTGATCTTTGGAAGAGCGAGCTCCTTGAACTCTTAGACAAAGTAGACACTTTGCTATTTACAAGAGATGAGGTCGTTGTTGAGGCCAAAGTTGAAAAGTTAGATGATGTCCTTCATTTCGTAAGTGGCCATCTCGAAAAAGCAGGCTGCGATCCGGCAACGCAGATGAAGCTCGAGGTAGCGGTTGAGGAAATCTTTGTTAATGTTGCGCATTATGCCTATACACCGGCGACCGGAGATGTTGCTGTCGGCGTATATGTGACCAGCGAACCGAGATCCATTGAAATCACATTCAGAGACAGCGGTGTGCCGTTTAACCCGCTTGAAAAAGAAGAGCCGGACATCACACAGAAGGCGGAAGACCGCAAGATCGGCGGACTCGG
>CAMODY010000096.1 GCA_946611595.1 uncultured Clostridia bacterium
TTCAGGCACGATATATTCAAAAGGCCGGTCGACCTTTTCATGAGAAATATCAACAATGATCTCAGCGAATCTATTCATACTTCCAGCCAATTTCATCCAGGATCTCTTTGATGATCACACGCTCATCAAACGGACGTTTCACGCCGCCTTTATCCTGATAATCTTCATGCCCTTTTCCAAGAAGCAGAATAATATCGCCTTCTTTTGCATTTTCAATGCTGTAACGGATTGCATCTTTCCTGTCCGGAATGATGACATACTCTCCGTCCGTCTTGCTGATACCGGTTACGATATCCGCGATAATATCATTCACATCTTCCATACGGGAATTGTCCTCTGTCAGTATGGAAAGATCTGCATAAAGGCCGCTCATCTCGCCCATTTCATAGCGGCGAAGTTTCGAACGGTTGCCTCCGCAGCCAAAAAGGCTTACCAGGCGCTTCGGCTCATACTTTCTCATAGCCTTTAAGATGCTCTCAACAGAAACGGCATTATGTGCATAGTCGATCAGAAGCGTAAAGCGCGGAGAAATATGCACCGGCTCCATGCGGCCTCTGACATGAACTTCCATTAATGCTTTCTTGATGATCTCGGTATCAACACCGGCAGCGTGACAGACGCCGATCGCCGCCATCGCATTATAAACAGAAAACTCTCCGGGAGCGCTTACTTTGAAGGAATCATTTACAGCGCCTTTTGTATCAAAGGACATTCCCAAAAAGCCCGGCTCTCTGAGGTAGGCGATATTTTCCGCCTTAAGATCAGATTCTTTATGACAGGAGAAGGTGTGGATATCACAGGTGCATTCCCTGACCATATCTTCATAGTGTTCATCATCATAATTAAAAATGCCGTGTCTGCACTGTCTGAACAGAAGGCTCTTGCAGTGAATATAATCCGCCATATCTTTATGCTCCGGGCCACCAATGTGGTCTGGAGAAAGATTCGTGAACAGACCATAATCAAACAGGATACCGGAAACTCTGTGCAGCATCAGTGCCTGGGAAGAAACCTCCATTACACAGGCATCACAGCCGTTTTTCACCATGGCATCAAAGAATTTTTCAACGTCTAAAGATTCCGGAGTTGTCGTCTCCGTCTTAATAAATTCGTCTCCCGTATCGGCTCCGACAGTTCCGATCGTTCCAACCTTGTGGCCTGCCATCTGAAGGATCTTCTGTACCATGCTGGTGATACTGGTCTTTCCTTTTGTACCTGTGATGGCGATCGTAAGCATCTTCTTTGCAGGATGATCGAAGAACTCCGCACTTGCAACCGCTAACGCATAACGGGTATCTTCGGTCTTAACAATCGTGATATTTTCTAGCAGTTCCGGAGCAACTTCTTTTAATTCCTCCTCAATATCCCGCTGGATCACGAGTGATCTTGCGCCGGCTTTCAGCGCATTTCCGATAAAACGATGTCCATCGGATTCCGCTCCGATAAAACAGAAGAAGGCGCTGCCTTCTTTGATCTGTCTGGAATCATTCGTCAGATCTGAAACCGGAACGTTTTCATCTCCGCGAAGTACTTCGTATGTGGTTTCCTTCAATAATTCTTTTAAGCTCTTCATATATCTTTACTCTTTCGACTGAAACATTTCTTCAAAGGTATATAGGTCTACCAGGATCTCTCTTGGCTTTGCTCCATTTGGCGGGCTGATCGCACCCATCTCGGTAAGCTGGTCAATGATCTTTGCTGCACGGTTAAAGCCGACGCTGAAATGGCGCTGCAGCATCGAAGATGAAGCCTTACCCATCTCAATGCAGAGCTTTCCTGCTTCAAAGAGATATTCATCCTGCTTGTTCGCCGGTCCTCCGGAAGAAGACTCGCCGCCGAAGTCCATCTGTCCCTGATCTGTGTTGTTCATATATTCTGCGATCTGCTGGGCTTCTTCCGCAAAGTAATCTTCCGTCTTATTTTTCTTAAGGAAGCCAACAACATTTGCGACTTCTTCATCAGAAACAAATGCACCCTGCACACGGACCGGTTTGGAATAG
Organism: uncultured Clostridia bacterium; assembly: GCA_946611595.1. GTDB lineage: Bacteria > Bacillota > Clostridia > Lachnospirales > Lachnospiraceae > RGIG5612. The sequence continues at coordinate 2,001 of CAMODY010000096.1, forward strand.
CCGGTCGGATAGAACAGCATATCACCATTACCTAAAAGTTCTTCCGCGCCTTTCATATCGATGATCGTACGGGAGTCGACCTGGGAAGCAACTAAGAGTGCAACACGGGCCGGAATATTTGCTTTAATAAGACCGGTTACAACGTCGACCGAAGGTCTCTGTGTCGCAATGATCAAGTGAATGCCGGCTGCTCTGGCAAGCTGTGCTAAACGGCAGATCAAAGCTTCGGCTTCTTTGGAGGCAACCATCATCAGGTCTGCAAGCTCGTCGATCACGATTACGATCTGCGGCATCCGTTTCGGATTCTCTTCTTCACTGCTTAATGTGCCTTTATCAAATTTTTCGTTATAGCTCTTAAAATCACGCACACCGGAAAGCTGCATACGCTGGTAACGGTTCGTCATCTCATTAACAGCCCAGCGCAGTGTGCTGACAGCCTGTCCGGGATCGGTCACTACATCTTTAACCAGATGCGGGATACCGGAATAAACGCCGAATTCAATCTTCTTCGGATCGATAATGATCAGACCAACCTCAGACGGTTTTGCACGATATAAGATTGACATGATGATCGAGTTCATAAATACAGACTTACCGGAGCCTGTAGTACCTGCAACCAGGAGGTGAGGCATTTTCGCGATATCAGCAACAACAACTTCACCGCTGATATTAATGCCCGCTCCAAATGCGATTTTTGATTTATGATTAATCAGTTCCGGAGCTTCCAGAATATCCCTGATCAGTACGGTTTCTTTTGTTGCGTTCGGAATCTCAATACCAATAGCCGCACGTCCCGGAATCGGAGCCTCAATACGGATATCGGAAACAGCAAGATTCAGTTTCAGATCATCCTCTAAGGCTGTGATCTTGCTGACTCTTGTACCAAGCTCCGGCTGAAGCTCATAACGTGTAACAGAAGGACCAGACTGACGGTCAATAACCTTTGCAGCCACGCCGAAGTTTTCGAGGATCACTTCAAGGTCACGTGCTACTTTATCCAGTTTTTCATCATTCGAGCTCTTACCGGCACCTTTTCTCTGGGCAAGCAGACTCATCGGCGGATAGACATAACCATCTTTCGAGGACTGTTTTACCGGTGCAACAGCCTTAACTTCTACGTCAGAAGGAAGTTTTGAAGTAGATTTCTTTGGCTTTTGTTCCGTGATCTTTGTCTCTGATGTTATCTTGGAAGATGGCCTTTTTTCCTGACGCGGAACCTTTCGTTCAGGCTTTGTCTCCCTGGTCTCTACTCTTGCAGCAGGCTCGGAAGGCGGCTCTGGAACAGGTGCATCTGTAATCACCGGCATAAAGGAACCGCCGGACGGTTTTGTTTCTTTTTGAACAGGAGCTGTGATCTCACGGATCTCGTCAACGCTCTTGCCGGAAGAAGAAAGACTGACATTGTCGCTTACACCCTTTTTCTTTGACTTGGAGCGGAAGGTCTGAACATTTCCGCCTCTCATTGCAACTGCTTTGTTGGCAGAGCGCTTCAGTTCTGCTCTCGGGCGCTTATGCGCCTTCTTGGAATGGACGATACGGATCGTAACGCCCTCATCAGAAGTCGTCTCATAGACTAATTCATCATCGTCATAAGCAGGGCGTCTTCTACGCGGCTCATATTCGCCGATGTAATCTTCATCATAATAGTCATCCTGACGCTCTCTTACGCGGCGAGGTCTGCTCTCTCTGTAATCCGCTCTTGCCTCAGGTTCGCGTGTTCTTCTGGTTCTTACGACCTTATCCGGCTCTTCGTCCGGTTCATCATCATAAGGATCATCTTCATATTCTCTGGTAAAAAGACCTTTAAAGAGTTTAAGGAGCGGCACTTCGCAGATGATCAGGAGGCATACGATCATTGCAAGGATCGTTACGATATATGCCCCGACGATACTTAATGCTTTTGTAAGTCCAAGCGCTAAAAGACCGCCGATAATGCCGCCGCCTGTTGCCTGCTCCGCACAGTCGGTAAAGTATGCTCCGACCGAATAATCCTCAAAGCCTGAGAAACTGACCATATGCAAAAATGCACACAGGCAGAGGAAGAAGATCACGCCGCAGACGATCTTTCCTGTCGTCTTTTTGTCCGAATATGTCACAAAAGCAACCGCTGCAAAAAGCAGGATTGGAAAGATATAGGCGCCAAGACCAAAGAGCCCGAATTCCGCGTAACGGATCCAGCCTCCGAATTTTCCTAAGATATTAAAAAGGCATAATTCCAGAAACAGCGCAACTGCCGCTGCAATGATGATCTTCACCTCGCGGTTTCCGCTTTTTTCCACTGCCTTATTATTTTTTGAATAGCTTTTTCTTTGAGCCAAATGAATAAACTCCTGTTACTTATTTTCGATTAGATTAACTAATATATTTTACATGGAAAGCCCATATTATTCAACACTCTTAAGCGATGTCGCCATATCGATCTTCTTGAGTTTCAGGTGTACGATCAGGTTTACGATCACGGCAAAACCGATGGCGATCAGGATGGATTTTACAAAGCTTGGGAAGAAGATCTGCCGGCCAAACATAACAATATCAACCTCGACCGTTGTTACTACAAAGCGGTTTAAGAAAATACCGAAAATGACACCGATCGCAACCCCGATGATTGTGATCAGAATATTTTCCCTGTAAATATACTGACTGAGCTCAATATCATAAAATCCAAGCACTTTTAGCGTAGCAAGTTCTCTGCGTCGCTCGCTGATATTGATATTATTAAGGTTAAATAAAACAACAAAGGTTAGTCCGGCTGCGCAGACGATCAGGACAAGCGTGATAGAATCCAAGCTCTTTAAGATATCTTCAAACTGTTCGATCAGAGATTCTACACACATGACTCCGCCTACTGCACCATATTTCAAAAACTCCTCGCCAAAACCGGAAGGATCCACATGGGTGCCTTCACTGTTTTTGATCAGAATCTGATTATACTCTGCCTGCTGTCCATATAATGACTCATAAAGTACAGGAGACATATAGACATAGTGATAAACATAGTTTTCCACAATTCCGCCGACGGTCAATGTCTTTTTATCCTTCTGTCCGGATGAGATCTGGAAGGTATCTCCCGCTTTTAACTTCAGCTGTGATGCCATTTTTTCAGAGATCAAAACCGTATCATCACTCAGTGTGATCTTTTCCTGTGTAACGCGGTCTCTGAGGTCGACATTTTCCGGAAGCGCCTCCATATCTTGAGGAACAAAGAGATAAACATTCATCACTTCTTTTGTATTTGCAGACTCAGCGTCCAAGGCAGTCTGATAGATGTAAGTAAAGCTTCCAAAGCGGGAATCATTTTCTAAGATGCTGCTTAACTCTTCTTTGTTCCGCTCTGTTGCATCGCCATCTAACATGATAACTTCATCATAACGGTCGATGCTTCCAAACTGGGTATAAAGGATCGTATTAATCGAATCCTTAAGTCCAAAGCCAACTAACAACAGCGCCGTAGAGCCTGCGATTCCAAAGAGCGTCATAAAGAGACGCTTTTTGTATCGGACAAAGTTGCGCAGCGCATTCTTCCAGGTAAAACGGATCTTGCTCCAGATGCCCGGGATCCGCTCTAAAAGAAGCTTTTTCGCCTGCTTTGGAGCAACCGGCCGCATAAGGTCAGCGGGCTGTTCTAAGAGCGATTTTGTGCAGGCAAAGAAGGTTGCTGCTAAGATGCAGACAATCGATGCGCCTGCTGCCACAAGGCTATGCTCTAAGTTATACGGGAAGTATAATTTATCAATATTCGGATAAAGGATCTTATAAACATTTAAAATGACAAACGGAAATACCTTACCGCCGGCCAAAGCACCTACAACAGAGCCGAACAAGGTCGCAAGAAGCGCATAGACAATGTATTTTCGCATGATCATACCCTTGCCATATCCTAATGCTTTTAAGGTTCCGATCTGGGTCCGTTCCTCATCGACCATTCGCGTCATCGTTGTAAGGCAGACAAGAGCTGCAACAATAAAGAAGATCATCGGGAAGACCTTTCCGATATTTCCGATCCGCTCCGCATCTGACTTAAAAGAGGTATACTCTGTCAGATAATTTCTGCCTAAGATAAACCACTCTGCCTTTTCAATCTTGGAAATCTCCCGCTCGGCATCGTCCAGTTCTTTTTCCGCATCCTGCAATTCTTTTTCGCCATCAGCGATTTCTTTTTCCGCATCGGCAAGTTCCTGCTCACCATTTGCAATATCAATCTCAGCCTGATAAAGCTGTGCCTCAGCATCTGCGATTGCAGCTTTACCCTCCGCTATTTTTTGCTCATTAGCAGCAATTTCCTGTTCACCCGCCTGAATCTTTGCATCATAAGATGCAAACTCTGTATCAGCCTGTGTCTTTGCCGCATCGATTTCTGCCTGTCCGGCATCGATCTGTGCAAGCGCTGCTTGATACTGTTCATCTGGGATCAAACCTGCCGCGTGACCTGCTTCAAGCTGCGTCCTCTGCTCATCAAGTGCAGTCTGCTGTTTGGATATTTCAGCATAAGCCGTCTCTTTTTGAGTTTTCAGTGTCTGCTTTTGAGTTTCAAGTTTGCCTTTTGCTGTTGCTAATGCGCTTTCTCCCTGCGAGATTTCATCTCTCTTGCTGTTTAATTCGGCAACTCCGTTATTGTAAGTATTTTTCGCGTTTTCAAGTTCGCCTTTACCGTCTTCAAACTGCTGCTTGGCATCATCTAATTCAGCCTTGCCATCCTCATATTCTTTTTTCGCCTTATCGAGTTCTTCATTCGCCTC
>CAMODY010000097.1 GCA_946611595.1 uncultured Clostridia bacterium
TGCTTTCTTGCTCATTTGTTATATTATCGCTTTCTACTTTGTTGTCACAAAACCTCGGACCAGAAACCCGAACGTTCCCATTCGCAATTATACTTATATGTTTGTTTGCGGCCAAATTGGTTTCATGACCCCTTCGGTGTTCCTTTTTTGCGGCTAAATTAGTTTTATGACCCTTTTTTATATGTCTGCAGGGTCATGACTTGGATTTAGCTGTTCACAATCTATCTACACAAGGTCATCAGATTGATTTAGCTGTGAAGGATTTGTCTACGCGGGGTCATCAAGTTGATTTAGCTGTAGATAGTAAATTCAACCAGGCGCATGAGTCTGATTTAGTTACAACGTTCTTCCCGACAAGCTGTTTATTTCCCCAAAGCATCCTTTTGCTCTTTCCAAATACATTCCACGTATCTCCGGATATTCGCCAAGTCCTTTCAGGATGCACTCCACTTCTGTTCCGAGAGTAGAAATCTGGTTCTTCCAGGAATCCGGCTCATCGCCCGCCATGTCATTGTTGGCATGATCACCGGCTACGACAAGCATCGGGGAAAGGTATACTTTCTTTGGTTTTCTCTCTTTCACTTTTTCAATCACCAGCTCGATGCCTGGTTCAAACTCAACGGTTCCAACGCAGAAGTTTTCGTGTCCCTGCGCTTTAAACACATCGTTAAACAGGTTATAGACAGGCAGTTTCAGGCTGTCACTTCCGTGCCCCATAAACACTGCCATCTCATCGTCTTTGATATCCTTGAATATCTCAGCCAGCTTCCCAGCCATTTCTTTGATATCTTCTTCTGTTTCCAGAAGCGGTCTGCTGATATGGACAGAATCAAATACTTTCATCTGTTCCTCAAGCGCACTCAGGATCTTTCCAAACTCCTCGCCGGCTAAAAGATGTGTCGGTTGAATAAGCAAATCTGTACAACCATCTTTTGCGGCCAATTCAAGAGCTTCCTGCGGAGAAAGAATTTCTTCGCCGTCGCGTTCCTTTATTTTTTTGCGGATAAATCCGCTTGTCCATGCGCGATAAAACTTGCGGTCTGCAAAAGCCTCCTGAAAATCTTTTTCAATTGCCCCTATCGTTTTCTCGCAGGTATCTTTATATGAAGTTCCAAAACTGATTACTATCAGTGCCTTTTTTTCGCTCATTGTTTTTCCTCTTTCCGTTTTCGTTTTCTGAGTTACTATAGTCAGCACCCTATCCTTTCCATCTGAAACTACGAACTTTTCTGAACCTATGCTTCTCATTCAAAAAAGCACCAAACTACAAGTTTTTCTTTTTGTATATAAACATCACGGAAATGAATCCGAAGATTGCAAGATATGCGGCGAGAATGATAAAGCCGATATATCCTGAGGATTCTCCGTTTGCGATTTTTCGTATCATATCGCAACTCTGCGACAACGGAAGGAACGAGATGACCTGGCGGAAGCCCACCGGCATCTGGTCCGTTGAGAAGAAGGTGTTACACAGGAACGACATTGGCATGATGATGTAGGATGTGTAACGCGGTGCATCTGTATAACTTTTTGCCAAGAAGGACAGCACCAGAGCAATCGTTGAGAATACAAGTCCGTTCAAGAACATGATCACAAACGAAAGCCAGTTAAAGGTAAGGTCCGTACTGATCGGCAGTGTTAAGAGAAGAATCATGCAGCCGGAGTACATACCACGAAGACTTCCTCCTATGACCTGGCCTAGAATAAACTGCCACAGTGGTGTCGGGGAAACCATGACCTGATCCAATGCTTTTTCATAAAGACGCTGAACGCTCATGTTCTGCGCAATTGCGGAAAAGCTTCCCGTCATCGTTGACATTGCAACAACGCCCGGCACCAGGAAATGAAGATATGGCTCGCCGTGGGAAGTCGTCTGAATGCCCAATCCGAAAATGATCAGGTACATAACAGGCGTAATCAAAGCAGCGGCTGTGATCTTAAAAAAGTCACGCCGGAACTCTACCCATTTTTCCCAAAGTACTGTTACTATGCCCATACTTGTCTTCCTATTTTTCTTTATCTCATTTCCGCACTTCTCTATCCTGCACGGAATGTTTCATCATTTCTTCTCTAATGTCTGTCCTGCCACATCCACAAACACGTCTTCAAGTGTTGTCATGCGGAAGGTCGCATCCTGTCCTGCCTGTGAAAGATAGGCAATTGCCTCATCTCTGTTTTTAAAGTAGCTGCTCTTAAGGCCTTCTTTACCGGTCTCATCTACTGCGAAGGCTCCAAGCTCTTCGATCAGATTGTCAGGAGTGTCGAGTTTTTGAAGCTTGCCACGATTGACCAAAGCCACGCGGTCGCAGAGTGCCTGCGCCTCTTCGATGTAGTGTGTTGTAAGAACGATCGTCATGTTCTGCACATTGACCTGACGGAGCAGGTTCCACATCTGGCGGCGGCTAAGCGCATCCATGCCGGCGGTCGGCTCATCAAGAAGTAAGATCTCCGGCTCGATCATAAGTGCACGGCAGATCATAAGTTTTCTTTTCATGCCTCCCGATAAATGACGCACGGTTCTTTTGCGAAACTCTAAAAGCCCGGCGAAGTCCAGCAATTCTTCCGTTTTCTGTTTGATCACTTTTCTCGGAAGGAAATAAAGTCTTCCCTGATATTCCATGACCTCATCCATCGTCATATCCTGGCGCATGGAATACTCCTGCGTGATAACGCTGAGTTTGCGTTTTTCCACAGATGCTTTTCTGTCCAGTTTCTTGCCATCGATTAAGATCTCTCCTTCCGACGGAAGCAGAACTGTACTCATCATACTTATGGTGGTGGTCTTTCCCGCACCGTTCGGGCCTAACAGACCAAAGAACTCTCCAGTGTTGATGGTCATGCTGAGATGATCCACCGCAGTAAAGTCACCAAACTTTTTTGTCAGATCTTTAATTTCAATCATATTTACGGGCGCTGTGGATCTTTTGCAATGATCAGTGAGAAGTAGCCTGCATCATCCGGGATTTCTTCCAGACTTCTGTACACCTTCTCGGTTTCCATACCGCAGTTTTCCACACACTGTACTTCTTTTCCACTTTCGCGGAGCAGTCTCTTGCTATCTTTCATGTAGCTTGCGGATTTCATCAGCACGTAAGTTCCCGGAAGGTCAAGAGCTTCTTCCGTCTTATGTGCAGCCGGAATTACATGGAGCGGCTCATTCCACTCTGTAAGAGAGATTCCAAGTCTTGCTGCAGCTGCGCAGAAGGACGGGATTCCGCTTACGAGTTCTACCTGATATCCGTCAGCTTCCAGATAATGCTGCAGGTAGCTGAAGGTGCAGTAAATGGTTGAATCACCGAGGGTAATGAACACAACGTTCTTTCCCTGGTCAAGATACTCTTCGATGAGCTTTGCACCTTTTTTATGTTCCTCATCCGTTTTTGCACGGTCTTTTACATGAAGAAAATGAATCGGGAGGAGTGTTTTTTCCGCAATCTCCGGAACTGCGCCTGCTGCAATCTTGTATGCAGCTGCTTCCTTAATATCGGTTTCTCTTCCCGGAACAGCAATCACGTCTGCCTCTTTGATCAGACGGACTGCCTTTAATGTCATTAACTCCGGATCTCCAGGTCCAACTCCAACTCCGTATGCGATACCTTTCATCGTCTTTCCTCCATTACATTTGAATTTCTATCATTTGTCCAATCTTATCTTTCAGGACGAATATCTATCGGTTTTACTTTGCAGCTTTAATCTCTGCCGCTGCCTGCTTCACACATTCCACCAATGCCGGAAGCGTTGCCTTCTCCGCCATCCAGGTTTTCATTCCATAGCTTTCTGCTGCGGCTCTTGTCTGCTTTCCAATGCAGACCGCTTTGACTTTTGTAAAGTCTAATCCTTCAAGACTAGCCGCAAACCCTTTCACTGTTGATGCGCTGGTGAAGACTGCAAAGTCTACATCGCCATCTTCCATTGCCGCATGCTCATCGATCACTTTTGACGATTCATAAATCGTGTCATAGGTTGCGATGTCTGTAACAGTAACTCCCTCGACCTTAGAAAGTTCTTCCGGCAATTCCGGATTTCCAATTGCTGCTCGTGGGATCAGAATATTGTCTCCGCCTTTGCACTGAGCTGCAAGTTCTTTGCCTAAGGTCTCTCCATCATAAACAGACGGGATAAAGTCTGCTTTAAGTCCATAACCATTCAAAGCTTTTTCCGAGCCTTTGCCAATGGATGCGATCTTTACATTTGCAAGCGCACGTACGTCACTCATCTTAAACATCTCTTCGAAGAAGATGCGCACTCCTGACGGGCTTGTAAAGACGATCCAGGAATACTTGTTTTCCTCTAAGGCTTTAATTGCCTGATGCAGCGGTGCCATATCTTCTACCGGCTTTACCGCAATTGCAGGCATCTCTAAAACCTCTGCGCCTTCTTTTCTGAGCATGGAAGAAAGCTGAGAAACTAATTCCTTCGGTCTTGTAACTGCGACCTTAACTCCTGCAAGCGGACGTTTCTCATACCATCCGAAATCATCTGCTAAAGTGCAAACCTTTCCGACAACAATAATCGCCGGGGTCATGACTTCCGTTTTGCTGCACACTTCTTCCAGTGTTCCAAGCGTTGCAGCGATGCGGTGCTGTGCAGCAGTTGTTCCTTTTTCTAAAACCGCTGCAGGCATCTCAGGATCCATACCTGCATCTAAAAGTCCTTTGCAGATATCCGGAAGCGCTGCAATGCCCATAAGGAACACGAGCGTTCCCTTTGTATTTACCAGTGCCTTAAAATCAATATCATAACTGTGATCGGCACGCTTATGACCCGTGATAATATGTACGCTTGAGCAGAAATCCCTGTGGGTTACCGGAATGCCGTTATAGGCCGGAACTGCGAATGCACTTGTAATTCCCGGTACGACTTCAAACGGAATATCGTTCTCAGCTAAAAGCTCGAGCTCTTCTCCACCGCGCCCGAAAAGGAACGGATCGCCGCCTTTTAAGCGCACGACTTTTTTACCCTTCTTTGCTTCTTCTAAAAGCACGACGTTGGTATCACTCTGTTTCATATAGTGGTTGCCGGAACGTTTTCCAGCAAAAATTAATTCTGCTTTATCCGGGATCATGGATAAGATGCCCTGTCCAACTAAGGCGTCATAAACTACAACGTCGGCATCTTCTAATACTTCTTTTCCACGCAGGGTGAAGAGTCCTGCATCTCCCGGGCCGGCTCCGACCAGCCATACTTTTCCGCTCATATCCGTTTTCGGTCTGTCCAATTATTGGTACAGATTTCCTTTCTGTAAAACTTGTTACTTTCATCAATGTTATTTCGTTTGGTTTGTGGTTTAACCATTCTTGACAAAACTTATCAGGGCCTTATGCGCCCTTCAGTTCCGCCTGCAGACGTCCAGCAAGCTCAATCCCCAGTTCTTCCGGATGTGCTGCATCGCCTTCTGCATTTCCGATACAATGTTTTCCGCTTGCCTCGTCATAATACAAAGCGCTCAGGAAAATCTTTCCGTCTTTGATCTGCGCATGCGCACATACCGGAGAGGTACATCCGCCATTTAATTCACGCACATAAGCTCTTTCGCAAAGCGCTGCAATCTCAGTTTCTTTATCTGCATATCCTTCCAGATAAGAATAATCCTCGCCTGCTCTTCCCTGTACAGCAATGATGCCCTGGCCTGCCGCCGGGATCATTTCTTCGACTGTAAAATATCTGCTGATGCGATGCTCTAAGCCAAGACGTCTTAAACCTGCGGCCGCAAGCACTAATGCACCATACTGGCCTTCGTCCAGTTTCTTAAGTCTTGTCTGAAGGTTTCCGCGAACTGGCTCGATTTTATGATCCGGGAAGATCTTCTGAAGCTGGATCACACGGCGAAGACTGGAAGATCCAATTGGAAGATTCGGATCCGGTGTAACAGACTGCATTAAGAACTGCAGGCTTCTCTCATCATGTCTGGCATTCGCCTCTTCAATCACCTTCTGCACAGCGCTTTCCGGAAGAACCAAAACATCCCTCGGATCCTCTCTCATAGAAAACGCGACCAACGGCAGCTCCGGATCAAGTTCCATCGGAACATCCTTTAAACTGTGAACGGAGATGTCCGATCGTTTTTCTTTGAGCGCAAGATCCAGCTCTTTTACAAACAAACCTTTGCCGCCAACCTTATCCAGTGTGCGGTCTAAGATCTTATCACCTGTCGTCTTCATCGTCAGAAGATCGGCGCTGTATCCTGTTTTTTCAGAAAGCCCATTAATATGGTCGACCACTGTCATACTCTGCACAACGGCAAGCTGGCTTTCTCTGCTTCCTACAATTATCTTTTTCATATACTTTCTATCAGCTCCACATGCGTACGCAATGTTTTAATTATTCACGTATTTTCTTACCGCGTCCAAAGTCTGAGCCAGATCCGCTTCCGTATGTGCAGTGGAAAGGAACATAGCCTCAAACTGTGACGGTGCGATGTAGATGCCCTGTCCCAGCATGTGCTTGAAATACTCTGTAAAGCGTGCGGTATCGCTGGTCTGCGCAGACTCATAGTCAACAACCTCTTTGTCCGTAAAGAAGATGCAGCCCAAAGATCCCACATGGTTCAGACAGTGAGGAACATTTGCATCCGTAAGTATCGTTTCAAGTTCCGTAAAGAACTTGTCTGCTTTTGCATTTAAGTTTTTATAAATATCCGGCGTGTCTTTGAGCACCTTAAGCTGTGCGATTCCTGCAGCCATAGCGACCGGGTTTCCGCTTAACGTACCTGCCTGATAAACCGGACCAAGCGG
>CAMODY010000098.1 GCA_946611595.1 uncultured Clostridia bacterium
GCAGTCCCTAAAAAAGAAGCGGAAGTTAATAAAATTGTAACAATATCGCCTAAAAAGATCATTGAATTCAACAAAGAGCCGATCTTGCTCGCCTAAGTATTGCAGTGGAAGATTTTCCTTTAAATACTGGTGATGTAAACAACAATAAGATTTTCGCTTTTTAAAAGAAAGCACTTGCCAAGTGATGGGAACTTGTGTAATATAAGTATAGAATATTACGAAAATGTTACAAAAGTTTTTCTTTTAATAAGTTTCAGGGCGTTGGTCCCAGGTTCGGAGGAACAATGAGAGAAGAATTATATTACACACAGCATTACAAAATTCCAAAAGAAGCGATCCCGACAGTACCGGAAGTATTTGAGCGGGTTTATGATGCGCTTTCGGAAAAAGGCTATGATCCGGTCAATCAGATCGTTGGATATATTATGTCCGGAGATCCGACTTATATCACAAGCCACAATAACGCGCGTGGTATCATCGCTAAAGTTGAGCGCGATGAACTGATTGAGGAAGCAATCAGATATTATATTGATAACAAGCTCAAATAGGAGACCCTGTATGAAGATCATGGGTCTTGACTATGGCTCTAAGACAGTGGGCGTCGCAATCTCCGACGACCTTCTTATCACTGCACAGCCTGTTGAAACCATCGGGCGAAATTCCGAGAATAAATTAAGAAGAACATTAGCAAGGATCGAAGAACTGATCCTTGCTAATCATGTGGAAAAAATTGTTTTAGGTCTTCCTTTGCTGCCGGATGGAAGCGAAGGGGAGAGGGCAGAGAAAACCCTGGAATTTAAATCCATGCTTGCAAAACGCACCGGTTTAGAAGTAATATTGGTTGACGAACGCTTTACAACTGATGCTTCTAATGAAGAACTGAAAGAAATGGGAGTTAAGAAAGAAGACCGCAAAGCTGTAATTGATCAGCTGGCAGCCTGTCATATCTTAGAACAGTATCTTCATGATATGACTCAAAATGAGCAATAAACGCTTAAAATAAAGTGGCAAGATAAAATAAGGACAAAAGATTCAGCTTAGGGCTGAACACAGAATAAACAAAACCATGGAAGATAATAAAATCGTATTAACTGATGAAGACGGAACAAAGGAAGAGTTTTATGTCGTTGAAGAGACTAAGATCAATGATGTAAATTATCTTTTGGTTTGTGAGAGCTTAGATGAAGAAACCGAAGCTTTCATTTTAAAAGACACATCATCTGCGGAAGATGAAGAAGCCGTCTATGAATTTGTTGAAGACGACACAGAACTCGAAGCTGTAGCAGATATTTTTGCAGAACTTTTAGAAGACGAGGATTTAATCTGATTCATTTTGGATGTGGCACCGGCGAACAGGACCGCACCGTGATTATAAAAAGGCTTGGACCTAAACAACGAGACAGAAGACGAGAGCCGCACGAAAGCAGTGCGTCTTTCTTGCGTGTTTATTTGGGCGAGATTCCCGCTTCTCTTTTGTTGTGTTTATAAGTCTGGCCGGAGAAATATATTGGAGGAATATGGCAAAGAAAAAACAAACACAGCAGCCGGAAAATCAGACCGGCAGCAAGAAACAAAATACAGCCAGTAGCAGTAAAAATAATTCCGGAAGCAAGGCAAAGAAGCAGGCTGCGGATGTAAAAAGCAGCGCCAAGAAAAACACTGCAAAAAAAGCTGCCGCGAAATCAGCAGCGAAAGAAACTGCAAAATCTGCCGCGAAAGCATCGGCGAAAGTTACTGCAAAAACCAGTTCAAAGAAAACAAAGTCGAATAAAGCGAAGAAAACGCCGGACTCTCTTAAGATCATTCCGCTTGGCGGCCTTGAGCAGATTGGTATGAACATGACCGCCATTGAATATAATGGCAACATTATCGTGATTGACTGCGGTATGGCTTTTGCAGACGATACGCTGCTTGGAATCGATCTGATCATTCCGGATATTACCTACTTAAAACAGAACAAATCTAAAGTGAAGGCTTTCCTGATCACGCATGGTCATGAGGATCATATCGGAGCGATCCCGTATATCTTCAAAGAAATCAACGCGCCGATCTATGGAACCAGACTTTCCCTTGCGTTGATCGAGAGAAAACTCGAAGAGCATGGGCTGAAAGATTCTGTAAAACTCAAAGAAGTCGTGTATGGTCATAAATTCTATATCCATGATTTTAAAGTGGAATTTATCCGTACCAACCACAGTATTTCCGATGCGGCAGCGATTGCGATCCGTACGCCTGCAGGACTGATCCTGCACACAGGTGACTTTAAAGTTGACTACACGCCGGTTTATGGAGATGCGATCAACTTAGCCCGCATGGCTGAACTTGGGCAAAAAGGCGTGCTTGCTGTTTTCAGCGATTCAACGAATGCACCGCGTAAGGGCTACACCATGAGTGAAGCAACGGTCGGAAAGACTTTTGACACCATGTTTGCGCAGCATCAAAAAGAGCGTATTATTGTCGCAACCTTTGCATCAAACGTTGACCGCGTGCAGCAGGTCATCAATACAGCGTATAAGTATAAGAGAAAAGTAGTCTTGGAAGGTCGTTCCATGGTGAATATCATTGAGACGGCAACGGAGCTTGGCTATATCAAGATGCCGAAGAACACTTTGATCACGGTGGATGAGATTGGTAATTATCCTGACCATAAGATTGTGATCATCACGACGGGAAGCCAGGGTGAAAGCATGGCAGCCCTTTCCCGTATGGCAGCGAACAGTCATAAAAAGATCAATATCAAGAGTAATGACGTGATCATCTTCTCATCCAATCCGATTCCGGGAAATGAGAAGGCGGTATCTAATGTTATGAACGAACTTTCGGCGATGGGCGCTGAAGTCATTTTTGAGCAGGCCCATGTATCGGGCCACGCATGCCAGGAGGAATTAAAACTTCTTTATGCACTCTTAAAACCGAAATATGTGGTTCCGGTACATGGAGAGTTCCGCCACAGAGAAGCGAATGCACAGCTTGCCTATGAGATGGGATACGATGACAAGCATGTCTTTATGATCGAGACCGGAGATGTCCTTGAACTCAGCGAAAAGAAGGGTAAAGTTGTCGATCATGTACAGGCAGGCGGCATCTATGTTGACAACTCCGGCGTGGAAGATGTCGGACGTACGATCTTAGAAGACAGAAAGGACCTTTCAGAGCGCGGTGTCCTGATCGTAACCGTCTGCATTAACACGACAGAACGCTATGTTGTATCGGGCCCTGAGGTCTTTACGAGAGGCTGGGTTTACGATGGCGAAAGCGAAAAACTTATTGAAGAACTAAGGGAAATCATATATAATGCTCTAATCGACTATCTTGCTGGAAACCACTATAATAGAGGTAAAGCAAAGATGATAATCGGTGATGGGGTCCGAAGGTATATTAGAAGCAAAAACAACAAAGGCCCGATGATCTTACCTTTTATTCTGGAAATGGAATAGGACCTTACAACAGGAGTGAATTTTTATGGCGACAGAACCTAGAAAAACAGATCGCAGAAGCACCGGAATGCGCAGCCGGAGCAATATAAATAGAGAACCAGCAGCTTCTTCAGGAACGATCCGAAACAATTTAGAGCGTTATCGTTCTGATAATGTATCTGCCGTTAAAGCCAGACAGGCTTCAAAAAGACCGGAAAGTCAGATTCGCAGAGCAAATCAGAAGGCCCAGAAAAAGCAACGCACAAAGAAACTGATCATCAGACTCGCGGTTACTTTATTTGTTGTTCTGATCTGCGTTGCATGTTTCCTCTTTACCTACAGAGTTTTCTATGATACTCCGCTGAATGAAGAGGATACGACGAAGGTGGAATTTACGATTACCGATCCTGAGATTTCGGATGAGGAGATTGCAAAGCAGTTAGTAGATCTTGGCGTCATCAACGATGCAAGACTTTATAAACTGCGCACCTATATTTATGATGCGAACTACATTCCGGGAACTTATAAACTCAGCCCGTCTTATTCAACAGAAAAGATCATTAACATCCTTTCCGGATATGACTATTCTGACGGTATGATGGAAGAGTAAATAAGAATAAAAAAGAATATGAAATGACCGATAGGATTGTTCAAAGCAACAATCCTATCTTATTAAGAAAGTAAAAGCATATGATCGTAGATGAAAATATTACAAGCTATCTGCATTCTTTAGAAACGGATAATGAACCGTTTCTGGAAGAACTGCGTTTATATGCTGCGGAACATGATGTCCCGATCATACGCAGGGAAATGGAAAGTTTTCTTTGCGTGTTAATGCAGATGACAAAGGCGGAAAGAGTTCTTGAGATTGGAACGGGGATTGCTTATTCTGCATCTTTTATGGCAAGACATTCAGAAAGTTTAAAGCGGATTGATACGATTGAAAATTATCCGCCAAGGATCGAAAAGGCAAAAGAGACGATTCAAAATTATCAGGAATTAAAAAGCGCGGAGCAAGCTGAAATTCATATGATCGAAGGTGATGCTGCTAAAGAGATCAAGGCGCTTGAAGAGCCTTACGATATGATCTTTCTAGACGGTCCGAAAGCGCAGTATCTTTCAATGCTTCCGGATCTGCTTAGAGTTTTAAAGGCGGGTGGTATTTTGCTTGCAGATAATGTGCTTCAGGACGGGGAACTTGTAAGGTCCCGTTATGTAACACAAAGACGTGACCGAACGATCCACGAGCGCATGAGGGATTTTGTATATGAAGTAAAACATCATCCGCAGCTTACGACAAGTGTGATCACGATCGGGGACGGAGTGACGCTGAGCTATAAGAAGGCGGCGGATGAAAACTGATCACGCATGATGCGGATATAAATAAAGATTAATAATCAGAGATAGGACTAAGTATGACAGAAATGACGAATACAATTAAGAAACCGGAACTCTTAGCTCCGGCTGGGAGCCTTCCGGTGCTGAAGGTAGCCGTGAAGTACGGCGCAGATGCTGTTTATATCGGAGGAGAAGCGTTCTCTTTAAGAGCCAATGCTCATAACTTCACCTTAGACGAAATGAAAGAAGGCGTAGAGTTTGCGCATACACATGGCGTAAAGGTTTATGTGACTGCAAATATCCTTGCGCATAATCAGGATCTTGATGAAGCGGAGAAGTACTTTAAAGAACTTAAAGAGATCGGGCCGGATGCGATCCTGATCTCGGATCCGGGTATCTTTACGATCGCAAAAAAGATCGTGCCGGAGATTGAACTTCATATCAGCACCCAGGCAAATAATACAAACTACGGAACTTTCCGGTTCTGGCATGATCTTGGGGCAACCAGAGTGGTAACCGCCAGGGAGCTTTCGCTTGCAGAGATTAAAGATATTAAAGAGCATCTTCCGGAAGGAATGGAAATCGAAAGTTTTATTCACGGAGCAATGTGTATTTCCTATTCCGGCCGCTGCCTCTTAAGTGCTTATATGACAGGAAGAAGTGCAAACCTTGGAGACTGCACCCATCCATGCCGGTGGAAATACCATCTGGTAGAAGAGACAAGACCAGGCGAATACATGCCGGTTGAAGAAAATGAGCGTGGAACCTTTATCTTTAATTCCAAAGACCTTTGCATGATCGAATATATTCCGGAGATGATCGATGCCGGTATCGATAGCTTAAAAGTAGAGGGGCGCATGAAGAGCATGCTCTATGTAGCAAGCATCATAAGAACCTATCGGATGGCGATTGATGACTATTTTGAGGATCCGGAAAAGTATAAAGCCAGAATGGATTTTTACCGGGAGGAAATATCCAAGTGTACCTACCGCGAGTATACAACGGGCTTCTTCTTTGGAAAGCCGGATAATACAGCACAGATCTATGATGCCAATACGTATGTAAAAGAGTGGGTGTTTCTTGGAATGATCAACGGAGAGTTTCGCGAAATTGACGGAAAGAAATACTATCAGCTTTCACAGAAAAATAAATTCTGCGTCGGCGATACGGTTGAGATCATGAAGCCGAATGGAGATAATATCAAGGCGCAGGTAAAGGATATGGTGGATGAGGATGGAGCACATATGGACAGCTGCCCGCATCCGAAGCAGATCTTTTATGTGGATTTAGGCTGCGAGGCGGAGGCCTTTGATATTCTGCGTTTTAATCCATGATCTTTGTGCTGAAAGCCTTCCTTTTCGCATAAGTTCTATGCATAAAGATGGGCTTGTATTTGCCGCATAATGATTATATGATACTAAAGTTATGATAAGTTTACATTGTGATTTCCAGTCCTATGTACTGGCCACAAGAGTCCACGTGGATGTCTATCTTCCGAATATCATCGAGTTTACGGATTCTGTGGAGGACTATCGAAAACAGTATACCTTTGAACCGTTTAAAACGCTGTTTCTTCTGCATGGCGCATGGGACAGCGGGCAGCAATGGGTGGAAAATACCAGTGTCATTCGGATGGCGGAAGAAGCAGGAATTGCCTTGGTGCTTCCATCTGTCGGAAATACCTTCTATGCGAACACAAAGTACGGCGTCCGCTATGAAGAGGATTTTATGGATGAACTGATTGGATTTGCAAGAGGGCTTTTCCCGCTTTCA
>CAMODY010000099.1 GCA_946611595.1 uncultured Clostridia bacterium
TGGTACTTCGAAAAGATGTTCTTGAGATGAAAGACCTTACGCCGGGCATGAAGCTCAAAGGCACCGTCCGGAATGTCATCGACTTTGGAGCCTTTGTGGATATCGGCGTCCACCAGGATGGTCTTGTCCACATCTCCCAACTCGCAGACCGCTATGTCAAACATCCGTCAGAAGTCGTAACGGTCGGAGACATTGTAGATGTTACGGTATTAAGCGTGGATGTTGAAAAGAAAAAAATATCACTGACAATGAAAGGCTAGGGCAACCCCCTGGCCTTTTTCCATATCTAAGATAGCACTGGATGCAGAAATTCAAGTCTTAACGTTCAAGATGCAAATTCTGTATGTTAAGCAACATATCATCTCCCGGATGATTGATTGTACAAAAAGAAAACAAGGAATGTCCCAAATCCAAAGATTTTCCTATTGCATAATTGTTTTCAAAAATGTACAATAAACGCAGATAAAGTTGTCGACAAGTTGACCAGTTTAACGCTTAAAAACGTTAAAGTGTGAAAGTTGCCGACTTTTCAGACGGAAACGATAAAATGCAGGAGCAAAAGATGAATTTATTTTACGAAACCGATAAAACATTTGAAGAACTGATGAAGGAAAAAAAGAACTTCGTCTTTATCGGTGAGGCCGGAAGCGGCAAGAGTGAGATCGTTTTAAATATTGCTCATAAGCTGGCAGAACAGACAGGCAAGAAAGTAGAACTGTTTGACCTCGACCAGACGAAACCGCTTTATCGTTCCAGAGATATGCAGGAAGCTTTTGCAAAAGATGGTGTGACGATCCACTTCCAGGAACAGTTCCAGGATGCGCCGACCGCAGTCGGCGGTGTCAGAACTTCTCTGGTTGCTGATGGATACACTCTGCTTGATATCGGCGGCGGCCATCAGGCAGCGAAATTTGCAGGTAGCTACTCCGACCTTTTATCAAAAGAAGATTCTGTTCCGGTCTATATCGTAAACCCATATCGTCCGTGGACAAGAAGCTTAGAAGGCGTGGACGGAACCATGTCCCATATCTTAAATTCGATCCGTCTGGATCATATCTATATTCTTGGAAATCCGAATCTGGGAAATACAACTTCTGAAGATGAATTCATTCAAGGCTTAGAAAAAATTGACGAATTGTTTGAGGGTCTGACTGTTGTCAACAGTGCCTGCGTCAGAAAAGAAATTTTCGATGCAGTAAAAGATAAAACAGAGAAAAACCTGATCCCAATCGAGCTTTATCTGACCTATGAATGGGTTGATTGATAAACACAATATTTAAAGAACCTTAAGGAGGAAAAAAGATGGCGAAAGGAAGAGTAGAAATTGCAACAGAATTCTGCAAGTCCTGTGAATACTGTGTAATTTCATGTCCGAAAAATTGTCTCGCTGTCGGCGAGAAGGTTAACTCAAAAGGTTATCCTTATGTAGTTTCTGCAAATCCGGATGACTGCATCGGATGCGCTATGTGTGCTCAGATGTGTCCGGAATCTGCAATTGAGGTATGGAGAGGATAAGAAGGAGGAAAAATATGGCAGAACGTGTATTTATGAAAGGCTGCGAAGCTATTGCTGAAGCAGGTGTCAGAGCAGGATGTCGTTTCTTCGCGGGTTATCCGATCACTCCACAGAACGAAATTCCTGAGTATTTTGCAAGAAGAATGCCGGAAGTTAACGGCATATTTGTACAGGGCGAGAGCGAGGTTGCTTCCGTAAACATGCTTTATGGTGCTGCTGCAGCTGGTACCAGAGCAATGAGCTCCTCTTCTTCCTGTGGTATTTCTCTTTATAGCGAAGGTATTTCCTACCTCGCATCCGCAAGACTGCCGGCAGTTATTGTTAACGTACAGCGTGGTGGCCCGGGAATCGGTGCTATCCAGCCGGCTCAGCAGGACTACCTGCAGGCTACAAAGGCTTCCGGAAACGGCGGATTCAAGATGATCGTTCTTGCTCCGTCCACAGTTCAGGAGTGCGTTGACCTGGTTTATGAATCATTCGAACTTGCAGCAAGAGACAACAATCCGGTATTAGTTCTTACCGACGGTGTTATCGGAACAATGATGGAGCCGGTAGTGCTTCCTCCGATGAAGACTGACGAAGAGCTTGCAGCAATCAAAGCACATTGGGACGTTAACAAACGTGCCTGCATCGGACATCCTCTTGGACAGAGAGCAACCTGCTTCCCTGGATCAGTAGGAACCGGTCAGGAAATCGCAAACAAAGAAGCTGAAGCTATGTATAAGACATGGGACAAAGATGTTCGTGTTGAGAAATTCATGGTTGACGATGCAGAGATCATCTTTGCAGCATACGGAATTTCCGCTCGTATCTCCAAAGCAATCGTAAGACAGCTTCGCGCTGAGGGAATCAAAGCAGGTCTGATCCGTCCGATCACTGTTTCTCCGTTCCCATATGATGCTTTCAGAGACCTTGACTTCAATCAGGTTAAAGGTATCTTAGACGTTGAAATGTCCATCCCGGCTCAGATGAGATGGGATATCGACTTTGCTGTTCAGGGAAGATGCCCGATCAGAGAGTGCAGAAGATCCGGTGGTCAGCTGCTTACAAATGATCAGGTACTTGCCGGAGCTCGCGAGCTTATCAAGGAGGTGCTGTAATGGAAAAAGTTTATACAAAGACACAGGGAATTTTTCAGGATGTCGTTTCCGGATTCTGCCCGGGATGTATGCACGGCACAGCTCATAAGCTGGTTGGCGAAGTAGTTGAAGAACTCGGCATGCTGGACAAACTCGTAAGAGTTGAAGGTGTTGGATGCTGCGGTCTTGGACAGAGCTATGTATCCCACGACGTAATCATCGCTGCACACGGACGTGCATGCGCAGTTGCAACAGGTGT
The DNA here is from genome assembly GCA_946611595.1 of uncultured Clostridia bacterium. GTDB lineage: Bacteria > Bacillota > Clostridia > Lachnospirales > Lachnospiraceae > RGIG5612. The sequence goes on from CAMODY010000099.1 coordinate 2,854, forward strand.
TAAGAGATGCTCTCCGGACTCTCTTGTTTACACATATCAGGGTGATGGTGACCTTGCTTCTATCGGTCTTGATGAGACTGTATCTGCAGCAAACAGAGGCGAGAACTTCACTGTTATCTTCATCAACAACGGTATCTACGGTATGACAGGTGGACAGATGGCTCCTACCACACTGGTTGGTATGAAAGCTACGACTGCTCCGTTCGGAAGAAATCCGAAAGAGCACGGATATCCGATGCATGTTTGCGAGCTGCTTTCTCAGCTTACAGCTCCGCAGTTCATCGTAAGAACAGCTGTTGATACACCGCAGAACGTTATCAAAACTCGTAAATATATCAAACAGGCATTCCAGAACCAGATCGACGGCAAAGGATTCTCCCTCGTTGAGATCGTTACAACTTGCCCGACAAACTGGGGCTACTCTGCAAAAGATTCTCTTACATTCTTAAGAGAGAAAATGTTCGCAGAATTCCCGCTGGGTGTTTACAGAGACAAGGATAAAGAGGAGGCTTAATCTATGGAAAGAAATATTATGATGGCCGGATTTGGCGGTCAGGGTGTTATGACTATGGGCAAGCTTCTTGCTGAAGCAACCTGTGATGCTACAGATCTTCAGGTATCCTTCTTCCCGTCCTACGGCGCTGCACAGCGTGGTGGTACAGCAAACTGCTTCGTCGTTATCTCTGATGAAGAGATCGGCGCTCCGGTATGCTACAACCTGGAAGACCTGATCGTTATGAACGGACCTTCCCTTCATGCTTTCATCAACAATGTAAAGCCGGGCGGAAACCTGTTCATCAACTCCACGATCGTTACCGATCCGATTGAAAGAGACGACATCAATGTTATCTCTGCACCGGTAACTCAGATGGCTCTTGATATGGGCAACGACAGAGCACTCAACATCATCATGCTTGGTGTTTATGTTGGCTATACAGACGCTGTTCCGGAAGATGTTATCATCAAAGGAATCGAGCACAAATTCGCTAACAAAGAAAAACTCATCGCTCCGAACGTTGACGCTTTCAAGAAAGGTCTCGAGATCGGAAAAGCTCAGAAGAAATAATTGCTGAAAAAGCGATAAATAAAAATGAAGAGGCTTATGGCCTCTTCATTTTTTTATTTAAAGTACAAGCTCTCGCAAATGATTTATGATTAACCCCTGCGTCAGTGGCCTTTAAAAAAGTACCCGCAAGGGTTTTAAAAGCAAGTTTTCTCCAGCACTGTGACAAGCGCTTCGAGACCAGCCTTGTCTTCTTCGGTGAAACGGGAAAGAGAAGGGCTGTCGATATCCAGGACGCCGACGACTCTCCCTGCTGATCGCGGATTGTTTTCTTTTGGTCCGTCGTCAAAAGAATTTGAGATAGCAGTACTGGCGTCGAAACTTTTTTTATGAATCGGGATAACAAGTTCTGATCGGGAGGCCGAGTCGCAAGCGATGTGGCCCGGGAACTGATGAACATCCGGCACAAGCTGGGTTTTATTTTCTTTTGCAGCCGTTCCGCAAACACCTTTTCCCAGAGGGATCTCGATGCAAGCCGGATTTCCCTGGAAAGGACCAAGGATCAGTTTGGCAGTTGTGCCATCTGTTGTCTCGCCTTTTGGGGAACTCGTTTCAACTGGGGAAACCAATTCAGAGACATCTGCAAAACTTTCCATCAGATAGAAGCCGGCCCAGTTGATATCCTCCAGCGTGTTATAAAGCAGTGCGGAAATATTCGCAAGATTCGCAATCAAATGCGGGCAGTCTTTTGTGAGCGCCTCCGCCTGCTGTATTAGTAAATCATAATCCGTATTCATTATCTTTATCCCTTTTCCGATTTCCTTTGAATGAAATTCTTACTTCAAAGGAATCTATTCTTTTGTCGAATCCCCAATCCGGTTCTTTTTTAGATTCGTTCGTCCTGCTTAAAACAAAGTAAAACAGAACCCTTATCACGTCAAGCATTTTGACGGGTTCTTTTTTTGTCAGGCCCTATATATGGCTTGCTTCTTATTGCCCGCATGGTACAAAAATTGACGCAAAATGTAGACAATGCTAAAATGCATCAACCTAATCTGAATAAAGTTTAAAAATGTACAAAAAAGAGAGTTTGGTACGTTTTTCTAAAATCAAAAAACTTAAATCTGACGAATCAAAAAGAAGAACGATAAATGTGCGTCGAAATACTTGTTTACAGTGTGTATACAGGCTTTCTTTTCTATACTCTGAATAGAGAAAACTGAACAATGGCGGATTTTCCACAGTTGAGTCTGTATGAGCAGAGTACCAAACTCCCATATTTGTACATTTTATTTGAAAAAAAATCAGAAAAGTACCAAACTCAATTTTTTGTACAACATAAAAGGAGGGGAATTTGGCTGCAATTATTACTTATCCATCTGCAATAGAATATTGGCTGAGGGAAAAAGGGATTCCCTATCATTTCCGCTTTGATCCAATGTCTTCCGGCGTAAATAATAAAGCGGTTCAGAGGGCGACTTCTAGCCGGGCAGATATTATCCAATCTGTAAATGAATTGAAATTTACAGAACCGGTGCATGTTTTGGCGGTAGAATCTGTTCAGAGAAATGCAACGGATTCGATTGTATTTCATAGGATGCCAAAGAAACTTCCGGCGAATAGTTTCCTCAAAGTATCAGAGGGGATATATATTTGTTCGCCGGAGTATTGCTTTTTGCAGGCCGCAAAGTATTTATCCTTTCCCCAGCTGGTGCTGTTGGCAAATGATCTGTGTGCGATTTATATGAAAGATGATGAAACTGAATATCAACAAAGAAGAAGAGACCCGATAACCACAGTGAAAAAGATTCAATCTTTTCTAAATCAGTCCAACAACATCCAGGGTGTTACTCGTGCAAAAAGAGCGATTCGATATGCGCTGGACCGCTCTAATTCCCCGATGGAGTCACGGTTGGCGGTGCTTGCCAGACTACCTTTTTCCCGGGGAGGATATGCCTTGCCTGAACCCAAATTGAATTTGAGGCTGAGACTGCAGAAAAAAGCAGCAGACTATTTAGGTCGGGATTACTGCACTTGCGATATAGTTTGGGAAGAACAGAAGGTGATTTTGGAATATGATAGCACTCTCAGCCATTTGAATAAGGAGCAGCATATTCAAGATAAAGGAAGGGCAACAGCGCTGACAATGTCTGGTTATAAAGTGCTTAGCGCAACTTCGGAACAGGTAAAAAATTTCGGAAATGTTGAAATTCTGTTTTTGAATTTGCGTCAGGAGTTAAACATGAGAACGCATCAGAACCGGCTTGATCAATATTACGAACTGCGACGTAAAGTTGTTCATCAATTGCTATTTGCAGACAGGTGGAATTCGCCAAAGGGCGAAACACAAAATATGTACAAATTCCCGGAAATGTGGAACAATAATAACACTGATTGGTAAAGGAGGATCATAAGATGAGTCCGAAGTTAGATCTGTATATGTTTGATACCTGCCCGTACTGCAGGCGGGTGCTGAATGAAATCGAGGCGAGCGGAAGAACTGATGTTGAGCTGCACAATATTCATAAAAATACCGAAGACCGTAAGACGCTGATTGAGGTCGGCGGCATGGAGCAGGTGCCCTGCCTGTTTATCGATGGCAAGCCGCTATATGAAAGTATGGATATCATCGCCTGGCTGCAGGCGCACCCACAGGAAG
>CAMODY010000100.1 GCA_946611595.1 uncultured Clostridia bacterium
AGCTTCATGCCCGGCGTAAGGTCTTTCATCTCAAGAACATCTTTTCGAAGTACCAACGGTGGCAGATCTTCACGCGGATCGCGGCCCGGCCGTTTCAGTTCTGCCGCAATATCTTTGAGCGTTGGAACGCCGACGCCGCATGCCTTAGCGGCCTGGCTTTCTCCCTTTGCCTTGATGCGTTTTTCAATATCAGAAACCTTCTGTCCTGTTACATCTTCTTTCGTATAACCGCAAAGTTCTAAGAGCTTTTTCGCCGCCTCATAGCTTTCCGGATGGACTGCGGTGTTGTCTAAGATTTCTTTGCTCTCCGGAACTCTTAAGAATCCGGCGCACTGCTCATAGGCCTTCGGTCCGATCTTCGGAACTTTTAAGATTTCTTTTCTGCTCTTGAAGGCTCCGTTTTCTTCTCTGTATTTTACGATGTTCTTTGCCGTCGCCGCCGTCAGTCCTGCTACGCGGTTTAAAAGCGACGGACTTGCAGAGTTGATATCAACACCAACAGCATTAACGCAGTCTTCTACGACACCGGTCAGCGCCGCTTCAAGCTGTGCCGGCGGCATATCATGCTGATACTGGCCGACGCCAATTGACATAGGGTCAATTTTTACAAGCTCCGCCAAAGGATCCTGAAGTCTTCTTGCAATCGAGATCGCAGAACGAATATTGACATCGTACTGCGGGAATTCTTCCGCACCGAGTTTGGATGCAGAATAGACAGAAGCGCCCGCCTCATTTACGATCGCATAGCTCTGTCCTCCATGAAGGCGCTCTAACATTTCTGCGGTCATCGCCTCGGTCTCTCTTGAAGCGGTTCCGTTTCCGATCGCAATATGCTCGACGCTGTGTTTTTTGATCAGTGCAGAAAGCGCCACAATGGCTTCTTCTTTTTTCTTATCATTAAACGTTGGATACACGACTGCGGTATCTAAGACTTTTCCGGTCCCGTCGACCACTGCGACTTTGCAGCCATGGGAATATCCCGGGTCGAGACCCATCGTTACTTTTCCTTTTACCGGCGGCTGCATGAGAAGCGGCTTTAAGTTCAGTGCGAAATTGTCGATTGCTCCGTCGCAGGCCGTTTCCGTAAGCTCCGCCCTTGCCTCACGCTCTAAAGAAGGCCAGATAAGGCGCGTATAAGAATCGTCGCTTGCAGCCTCAAGATATTTAGCGGAAGGGCTGGCTTTTGCCGCAAGTTTTTGAATCTGCGCCGCCATGCTGCCACTCATGCCCTTCGGGACTGCTACGGATGAACCGTTTCGAATCTGCAGCTTTTCACGCAGGAGCGCTTTTGCCTTATCATGCTCCGGGTCGATCGTAACTTTTAAAAAGCCTTCCTTCTCTCCACGGTTTAATGCTAACACCTGGTAGCCTTTTATCTTCGAAAGCTTCTGGTCGAATTCATAATACTGGCGGTAGACGGAGTCTTCTTCCTTCGCGGCCCTGGAAGAAAGGACTGCATTTTCTTTCATATAGCTTCGAAGCACTGCTCGCTTATCCGCATCATCGGAGATGGACTCTGCGATAATGTCCATTGCTCCCTGCAGAGCAGCATCCGAATCTTCCACGCCTTTTTCCGCATCAATATATTTTTCTGCTTCTTTGAGCGGATCTGCATCCGTCTGCGCAAGAAGGAACTCTGCGAGCGGCTCTAAGCCTTTCTCTTTTGCAACGGATGCCCTCGTTTTTCTTTTTTGTTTATATGGACGGTACAGATCTTCTAAGATCGACTGTGTTATGGCTTCATCGATCTGCGCCGCAAGTTCTTCCGTAAGTTTCCCCTGTTCTTCGATCGCCTTTCGGATCGTCTCCTTGCGCTCTTCTAAATTGCGCAGATAGGTCAGGCGTTCTTCAAGTTTTCGAAGCTGGGTATCATCCATGCTGCCATGGACTTCTTTTCGATATCTTGCAATAAAAGGAATCGTGCTGCCGCCATCCAATAATTCGATGACGTTTTTTACGTACTCCTCTTTGGTGTTTAATTCTTCTGCGATAAGCTGATGTATTTCTCTCATAAATTCCTTTCGTTACACAAAACTCCGGCACAGACCAAACGATCTGCGCCGGATCTGTACTTCTTTGATGTCTGTTAATTTAGTCGACCACTGCGATAGCTTCAATCTCGACCTTAGCGCCTTTCGGAAGCGCTGCTGCCTGAAAGGCTGCCCTTGCAGGATACGGCTCCTCAAAGAACTCAGCATAAACTTCATTCATTGCCGTAAAGTCTGCAATATCTGCAAGCAGTACCGTTGTTTTTACAACATTTTTCATATCTGCACCTGCAGACTGAAGGATGTTTTTAATATTCGTAAGGCTCTGTCTTGTCTGGGTCTGAATATCTGTACCCGCAAATTCACCGGTCTTCGGATCGATCGGAATCTGTCCGGAAACATAGATTGTATTTCCCGCTTTGATTGCCTGTGAATATGGGCCGATCGCTGCCGGCGCGTTATCTGTATGGAGTGCCTGGTTCATAAATGGATCCTCCTTTTTAAGCTTCTTTGCCTGTCAAATCGCTGTGCTTCAGCTGTTCAGACAAAGCGTAATTTTATATAACGTTCAGTATTATAAAACATGATCGCTGATTCGTCATCTTTCATTTTTGAAGATCTTTTTATACCGATTTAAGAAAAGAGTTCTTTCAGGTTTTCTTCAAACGGCGGATAGACGATTCCTTTTTCCGTTATGATCCCGCTGATGAGGCTATGATCTGTTACGTCAAAGGATGGGTTATAACAGTTAACAGCTTCCGGTGCCATCGGATTTTCATACCACATGGTTTTTATTTCATCCGGATCACGAAGCTCGATCGTAATTTCATTTCCTGACGGAGTGTCAAGGTCGATCGTCGAGGATGGACCGAGTACATAGAAAGGAATGCCATAATACTTCGCAAGGATTGCAACTCCGCTTGTTCCAATCTTATTTGCAGCATCGCCATTTGCGGCCACACGGTCGCAGCCGACAAATACTTTATCGACCCATCCGTTCTTCATAACAATGGAAGCCATGTTGTCACAGATCAGTGTGACATCGACCCCTGCCTGCTCAAGCTCATAGGCGGTAAGCCTTGCACCCTGAAGGAGCGGCCTTGTCTCGTCTGCATATACTTTGAGATTCATTCCCTGCTCATGCCCTAAAAGGATTGGGCCCAAAGCAGTTCCATAACAGGAGGTTGCCAGTGGCCCTGCGTTACAATGTGTCAAAATCCCATCTCCGTCTTTTAATACTGACAGACCATATTCTGCTATTTTTCTGCACATCGCAATATCTTCTGCCTGGATCATTTTTGCTTCTTCTCCGAGGCGTGCAATGATTTCCGCTGCGGAGTTTGCTTCTTTCGTCTGCTGCCCTGTCAAAACTGATTCAGCATTTCGCTGTCTGTTCTCAGCAGATTCTGAATTGTCACTTTTTTCCGGGCCACTCTCTGCAACGCGCAGCATTCTCTTCACTGCCCAGGAAAGATTGACCGCCGTTGGTCTTGCAGAATTTAAATACGCCCCAAGCTCCGTCAGTTTCTTTATAAATTCTTCTACTGAAAGCTTTTCCCACTGTTTTGCCAGCACATACATCGCATAGCCGGCAAAGATTCCGATCGCCGGAGCGCCGCGGACTTTTAAAGTCTTGATCGCATCGAAACATTCCTCTTTTGTATCAAGGCTTAAAAATTCACGGATGCCCGGAAGCTTTGTCTGATCGAGAATGACAACGGCCGTCTCTTCCTCATTCAGCCGGATGTTCTCTGCCTGCAGTTCTTCTTTTTTGTTTTGATCTGTTCTCATTTCTGTCATGCCTTTTGCTCTCTTGTCTTTGCTAGTGCGAATTTTGCTTTTAAGCTCTTTTCTTATTTAGATTTTACGCCTTTGTTCTTTGCTTTTGCAGTTCCTTTCTTTTTGCTCTTCGAACACGGTTAATATGCCGCTCAAAGTCACCCTTCCTGAGGAGTTCTGCAAGCACATACTGGATTGCGGTTGAAACGGTGCACGAGAGCACGCCCAACGTTTCTCGAAATACCGGAAGAAGATGCTCGGGCAGAAGCATATATCCTACTCTTAAGGAAGGCGAGATGCTTTTGGAAAAGGTGTTCAAATAGATGATGTTATCCTGGCTGCTTCCGGAAAACAGGGTGTCCTCCGGCTTTTTCAATACTGAAAACTCAGACTCATAATCATCTTCCACCAGATACCTTCCCTCTTTCTTTGCCCAGCGCAGATACTCATGCCGCTTGGACGCCGATGCGGAAACACCGCTTGGAAAACTCCGGTAAGGCGTCAGATGTAAGACATTGGCAGTTGTGTTTTTTAGTGCTTTGCTCTCGATACCATCTTTTCCAAGCGGAAGAAACTCATAGTGCACACCTGAGATTCGATAGGTTTTTTCGATGATCGGATAAGATGGCTCTTCAATTCCATATATTTTTGTTCGCCCAAGAAGACCGATGATCAGATTATATAGATATTCCGAACCCGAGCCAATGATGATCCGTTCGGGTGAAACAGTAATGCCTCTGCTTCGTGCCAGATAGCGGCTGATCTCCGAGCGCAAAAACAACGTCCCTTCATTCGGTGACCTTGCAAGCAATTTATCTCCATAGTCTCCGATTACACCGCGCATTGTTTTCGCAAGAACAGAAAACGGAAACGCCGTATTAACGGTTTCTTCAGATAACATCGACTCTGCTGAATGTTCCTCCGCGATATGAACCTCATTCGCACTTATGTTCAAAATCTGGGGATCATCCGTCCCGACAAACCCTGCATCCGTTTGAAAGGAGACATAGTATCCGCTGCGCTGCCGGGATTCGATATAGCCTTCTTCTGATAAAAGCATATAGGCATGTTCTGCCGTGATCACGCTCACGCCGCTTTCATCCGCAAGCAGACGCTTTGAAGGCAATTTATCTCCGTAAGCGTAATTGCCGGAAACAATATCTGTACGGATCTGCCGGTACAACTGGATATATGCCGGATATTTAGAATCGTTGCTAATAGAATAATTCATCTGGTTATATAAAAAACTTCTAATTTGGGTATTTTTATATTATCAAAAACAGTTTATAACCTATCAACATAATCTGCAATAAGTTTTTAGAGGTTTTTACCTCGCAGGGAAAGGAGGAGGTGCCACGTGAAAAATATTTCGATCAGAATGCTGTCTCTCAGCGGGATTTTTGCTGCTCTGATCTTTGTATTTACAGCCTTTGTACATATACCGCTCTTTTACGGCTATGTGCATGTTGGCGATGCCTTCCTGTTTCTTGCGGCAAGCCTCCTGCCTGCACCACATGCCATTTTTGCGGCAGTTTTTGGTGCTGTACTTGCAGACTGCCTTTCCGGATTTGCAATCTATGCACCGGCGACTTTGGTAATTAAGCTTCTCTGCGTGCTTTTCTTTACCAGAAAGAAAACGCAGATTCTTGCAAAAAGGAACCTTTTGGCACTGCTTCCAGCTGCCGGAGTTTCGATTGGGGGCTATTACCTTTTCGAAGCAATACTTTATGCAAACTACCTGACGCCGGCATATGCAGCTCTCGGCAATCTGGGCCAAGCTGTTTTCAGCAGCATCCTGTTTGTACTGCTTGGACGTGCTCTGGACAAAATGAAAATAAAAGAGAAACTGCACCTGGCCACAAGCGCTGGCATTTAATATAAGGCAGTGGTTGATATGGCCACTGAAAATACGCAAGGCCCAAGGGAATTGACAGAACAAATACATCAAGAGGAATAATCATGGAAACGATCACTTACACAGCAAAAGACGGATTATATTTAAATATTACCAACCGCTGCCCCTGCAGCTGCACTTTTTGCATCCGCAACAATGGGGAAAGCGTATATGGCTCAGACCCTTTATGGTTAGACCACGAGCCATCATTTGAGGAGATTTGTGCGGCAATTGACGAACGGAATCTGGTAGACTTCCGAGAAGTAGTTTTCTGCGGATACGGAGAGCCTACAGAACGGCTTGATACCCTTTTGGATGTTGCCGCATATATCCATAAAAAAAGCGATATCCCGATCAGGATCAATACGAATGGGCTTTCGGACCTGATCCATGGCGAGCGGACCGCACCAAAGCTAAAAGGACTGATCGATACGGTCTCTGTTAGCTTAAATGCAACCTCCCCGGAGGAATATCAAAAGCTGGTCCGCCCGAAATACGGTGAAAGATCCTTCGATGCCATGCTGGCGTTTACCAAAGACTGTAAACAATACGTCCCAAATGTCCGCATGACAATTGTCGATACCGTGACCTCAAAAGAGGAGCAGGAAAAAAGCCGCAAAATCTGTGAAGACCTCGGCGTCGATCTGAAGATCCGCGCATATGAAAGTGCCTGACAAAACGTCAGGCACTTTTTACTTTCCCTATATAAATTTTCCGGTCGCGCTCTCCTTACACTTTGCGATCGTCTCAGGACTTCCTGCCGCAACGATCTTTCCGCCGGCATCTCCGCCGCCCG
>CAMODY010000101.1 GCA_946611595.1 uncultured Clostridia bacterium
TTTATTAAAGGCGGAAATTTAGAAATGAATCAAGAAAGCATCAGAGAATATGCAAAATTGATGAGAGAAGAAGAGCTTACAGGCCTTGAGATCACCGAAGATGGTGTGACGGTAAGACTTGAGCGCAATCTGTCAAGCAGTGTCTACACTGTTCCGGCAGCAGCTCCGGCCGCACCGGCAGCTCAGCCTACAGCGAGCGCAGCTCCTCAGGCTGATGAAGGAAGCTACATCACTTCTCCGATGGTCGGCGTTGCATATCTGGCACCGACAGAGAATTCTGAACCGTTTGTAAAAGTCGGAGACAAGGTCAAAGCAGGCGATACCCTCTGTATCGTAGAGGCAATGAAACTCATGAACGAGATCCCTGCAGAATTTGACGGAACAGTTGCTGAGGTCTGCGTCCAGAATGATCAGGTCGTAGAATACGGCACAAAACTTTTCAGAATCGAGAAATAAGATGAACAGAGAAGAACTGAAAAACATTATGCCCCACAGAGAGCCGATGCTCCTTTTAGATGAAGCAGAGTGCATTGATGGAGAGGGCTGTGGAAAGTATCTGGTAAAAGGCGATGAGTTTTTCCTTCAGGGACATTTCCCGGGAAATCCGATCGTACCGGGCGTGATCCAGTGTGAGATCCTCGCACAGACAGCCTGCGTTCTGCTGAAAGACCAGATGACAGATGGAAAGATCGGAATGTATACCGGTCTTAAGAACGTAAAATTTAAATCTCCGGTAAAACCGGGTGACCTCTTTGAGACAAAGGTTCATATCACAAAGCACATGGGAGCCTTTTTCTTCGCGGAAGGCGAAGGCTATGTAGGCGACCGCCTTTGCGTAAAAGGGGAATTTTCTTTTGCTGTTGTAGACGCATAAGCAGCAGCATCTCCTGTGGGCTTTCCCGCAGAGAATGAGACAGAAGAAGGAAGACATATGTTTTCAAAAATCTTAATTGCAAACCGAGGAGAGATCGCAGTCCGTATCATCAGAGCCTGCAAGGAAATGGGTATTTCCACAGTTGCAGTTTATTCTGAGGCGGATAAAGATGCCCTTCATGTAGCTCTTGCTGATGAGAGTTACTGCATCGGTCCGTATCCGGCAGATAAAAGTTATCTGGATGAAGATAAGCTGATCAGCACCGCTATCGTTTCCGGTGCACAGGCAATTCATCCGGGTTACGGATTCTTATCAGAGAATGCAAACTTTGCAAAAGCCTGCAGAAAGAACGGCATCGTATTTATCGGTCCGGATCCTTCCTTGATGGAAGATGTCGGCGATAAGACCAAGATCAAGGCCCTCGTTTCAAAGACAAAACTGAAACCGATCCCGGGAACGGACGTTCTCGAAACTCCGCAGGAAGCGTTAGATGCAGCTGAAAAGATCGGCTATCCGGTCATGCTGAAAGCAAGAAGCGGTGGCGGCGGTAAAGGTATCCGCCTGGTAAACGGTCCTTCAGAACTTACAGATATGTATAATCTCGCAGTCGCAGAGGCAAAAGCGTCCTTTGGCGACGGTGGCGTTTATTTAGAAAAATATGTTTATCCTGCACGCCATATCGAAGTGCAGGTCTTAGCTGATGAATACGGAAATGTTGTCTGTCTTGGAGAGCGTGACTGCTCCATTCAGAGAAACCACCAGAAACTCCTTGAAGAGACTCCGTCTCCGGGTGTCAGCCAGGAAGCAAGAGAAGCTTTAATGAGCGATGTGGCAGAAGCTGTCAAAGCGATCGGCTACTGCGGCGTCGGAACCATGGAGTTCCTCTTTGACAGGCAGGGCAATTTCTGGTTCATGGAGATGAATGTCCGCCTTCAGGTAGAGCACTGCGTAACCGAGATGCTCACAATGATCGACCTTGTAAAATGGCAGATCCGCGTGGCAGCAGGTGTAGAGCTTTATATCACACAGAAAGATATCCGCACGAGAGGCGCAGCGATCGAATGCCGTATCAATGCGCTGACTCCGGGAACGATCAACATGCTTCATGTTCCGGGCGGTCCGCACGTGCGTTTTGATTCCTATCTCTTTATCGGAGATCAGGTGCCGCCGTATTATGATTCCCTTGTTGGAAAACTCATCGTCTATGCCGGCGTCAGGGATGAGGCAGTAAGAAAGATGAAGGCTGCACTTTGCGAGCTGGTAATTGGCGGAATCAACGTCAATATCCAGGAGCAGCTTGAGATCATTTCAGATGAGAAATTTATGGACGGAAGTTACGACCTTACGTTTATGGAGGATAGATAAGAATGGCCTTTTTTAATTTCAGGCTCCAACCGAAGAACGAACTCGAAAAGGGCGGCAGAACTGCGGCTCCTGTTCAGAGTGATGCCAGCGAGCCGGAGAAAAAATGTCCGAACTGCCACAAAGAGACACCGATCAGTGAACTTGCAGGCAATTTAAATGTCTGCACCTGTGGCTATCATTTTCGCATGAATTCCAGACAGCGCATCAGCTATCTGGTCGATAAAGGAAGCTTTGAAGAACTCTTTGCAGACGTGGATTATTCCAACCCGATCGATTTCCCGGGCTATAACGAGAAGATCGAATCTGCAAAAAGTTTAAGCAAGGAAAAAGAAGGCGTTATCTGCGGAACGGCAAAAGTCGGCGGAGAAGAGTGCTGCATTTTTGCAATGGAGCCATACTTTATGATGGGCAGCATGGGAACCGCAGTTGGCGAGAAGATTACAAGCCTGTTTGAGTATGCGACAGAGCATAAGATGAGTGTTGTCGGCTTTACCGTATCCGGCGGTGCAAGAATGCAGGAAGGTTTGTTCTCTTTGCTTCAGATGGCAAAGACGAGCGGTGCGGTAAAACGCCATAGCGATGCCGGCCTCTTTTACCTGACCGTTTTAACGGACCCTACAACAGGCGGCGTTACTGCAAGCTTTGCGATGGAAGGCGATATCATTATCGCGGAACCTTCTGCAACGGTTGGTTTTGCAGGTGCGAGAGTTATCGAGCAGACGACCAAGAAGGCGCTTCCTAAGGGATTCCAGACTTCAGAATTTTTAATGAAACATGGATTTGTAGATGCGATCGTTTCCAGACCAAAACAAAGAACGGTTATCCGTCATTTACTTAAGATCCACGATCGGAGGGAGAAAGCATGAAGACCGAAGCATATGATAAAGTGAGAACTGCGCGGTCGAATTCCCGGCCGACATCCATGGATTACATCCATCATATTTTTGATGTATTTTTTGAACTTCACGGAGACCGTAAGTTTGCAGATGACGGTGCAGTCGTAGGCGGCATCGGTATCTTAAACGAACTTCCGGTCACAGTTGTATCGATCGAAAAAGGACGTTCCGTAAAAGAGCGTATGGCAAGATCCTTCGGCGCACCGCAGCCGGAAGGTTACCGTAAGGCGCTCCGCCTGATGAAGCAGGCAGAAAAATTCGGACGCCCTGTTATCTGCCTGATCGACACCTCCGGAGCCTTCTGCGGAATCGGAGCAGAAGAGAGAGGACAGGGCCAGGCGATCGCAGACAACCTGATGGAAATGATGACACTTAAAACACCGGTCATTTCCGTATTCGTAGGCGAAGGAGGATCCGGCGGTGCTTTAGCGCTCGCAGTTGCAGACAGAGTCTGGATGCTGGAAAATGCGGTTTATTCCGTTATCTCTCCGGAAGGCTGCGCAAGTATCCTCTGGAAAGATTCTTCCAAAGCAAGCGAGGCTGCAGAAGTTTTAAAACTGACCGCAGAAGATTCTTATGATAACGGTCTGATCGAAAAGGTAATCTCCGAAGGTGATATCGGAGAAGAAGCTTTTTACGACAGACTGAAATGGGAACTGATCTGGGAACTTGAAAAGCTCAGAGAAAAACCACTCGATCAGCTCCTTGAAGAGCGGTATCAGAAATTCCGCAAGGTCGGAGAACCTGTCCAAAATAACGGACAGTAATAGGAACGCATATAAAGCCGGTACAGCCGGCTTTTATATAATAAAACAGATAAGGACGCACGCAGGGATTTTACTTCTTTGCGGCGTAAAGAAATGGAGGTCCTATGAGAAGGGTAGCAGTAACAGGTCTTGGAGTTATCAGCCCGTTAGGCAATGACGTACAGACATTTTGGGATAATATCAAAGCAGGTAAAAACGGAATCAGCGGCATCACAAAATTTGACTGCACGGATTACCGTGTAAAAGTCGCAGCAGAAGTTCATGACTTTGAGCCGAAGGATTACATGGAAAAACTCGATGTCCTTCACAGCGACGTATATACACATTTCGCAATCGGCGCTGCAAGCCAGGCAGTTGAAGATTCCGGTATCATCGGTACGGTAGAAAAAGACCGCATCGGCGTTATGATCGGATCCGGTATCGGCGGAATTGAAACCTTTATGAAAGAACATAAAAAGCTGATCGAAAAAGGACCGAAGAGAGTATCTCCTTTCTTTATCCCGATGATGATCCCGAATATGGCATCTTCCATGATCGCCATCCGTTATGGCTGCATGGGTCCAGGAATGCCGCAGGTTACCGCATGTGCTTCCGGAAGCAATGCGATCGGTGAAGCAATGCGTCTGATCCGTCACGGATATGTAGATGCAATGATCGCAGGTGGTTCTGAAGCAACCGTTAATCCGCTTGCAGCAGCGGGTTTCCAGACCATGATGGCTTTATCTTTCTCAGAAGATCCGAATGAAGCATCTCTTCCGTTTGATGCAAGAAGAGGCGGCTTCGTAATGGGTGAAGGTGCAGGCTGCCTGATCCTTGAAGAATACGAACACGCAAAAGCACGTGGCGCACACATCTATGCAGAGCTTTGCGGATATGGCTCCACAAACGATGCTTACCATATGACCTCTCCGGAACCGGAAGCTGAAGGCGCATACAAAGCAATCCTTCAGGCATGGGAGGAGCTGGGCGTTGATACCGATAACGTATACTACAATGCTCATGGAACCGGAACGGTTATGAACGATAAGATCGAAACCCTTGCGATCAAGAGAGCACTTGGCGAAGAGCGTGCCCGCAAGATCGATATCAGCTCCACAAAGTCCATGACAGGACATATGCTTGGAGCAGCAGGTGCTGTAGAAGCAATCGTTTGCGTAAAAGCACTGACAGACGGTATCGCACCTCCTACTATCAACTACAAGGAGCCGGATCCGGACTGCGATCTGAACTACACACCGAATAAAGCAAAAGAAGGAAACTATGAAGTTGCTCTTTCCTCCTCACTTGGATTTGGCGGACACAATGCCTGCCTTGCATTCAAGAGAAATGGCGGTGAAGCGTGAGCAATAATATCGTAATTACAGGTCTTGGCGCTGTGACTCCTTTAGGGGTAGGCGTTGATACCTTCTGGAATAATCTGATGGAAGGAAAATGCGCGATCGGTGAGATCAAGAGCATCGACGTCAGCAACCTTCCTGTTAAGAACGCAGGACAGGTCTGGGACTTTAATCCGAAAGACTACCTGCCGACAAAACTTTCTCTCGATATGGAGCCTTACATGCAGTATGCCTATATCGCAGCAGAAGAAGCAATCAAACAGAGCGGACTCGAGACCCATTCCAACCGTGTCGGTATCGTAATGGGAAGCGCGTTAAGCGGTATTTCCATCATCGACAAGACCGGTGCAGACTGGGCCGTTAAGGGAAGACCTGCAAGCCCGAAACTTTTGGTAAAGGCGATGGCCAATATCACAGCTGCCCATCTTTCCATCAACTATGGAATCCAGGGACCGGATATGAGCGTAAGTACAGCTTGCTCTTCCGGCGGCGATGCCATCACGCTTGCAGCTATGATGATCCGTTCCGGTATGGCGGATGCAATGGTCGTTATGGCAGGTGAAGCTGCAACGACAGCAACCATGATCCAGAGCCTTGTAAAGACCGGAGCACTTTCCAAGACCGGAGAGAGCCTTCCGTTCGATAAAAACAGAAACGGCTTTGTTTTAGGTGAAGGCGGCGGATGCCTGATCCTCGAAAAAGAAGAGTGCGCAAACGCAAGAGGTGCAAAAGTACTTGCAAAACTCTTAGGCGTTGCGAATAACACAGATGCATATAATACGGTTTCCCCGAACCCGGAAGGAACCGGAGCTGCAGCCTGCATGAGACTTGCTCTTTCAGATGCCGGAATCAGTCCGGAAGAAGTCGGCTATATCAACGCACATGGAACGGCAACACATGCCGGAGATATTGCAGAGACAAAGGCCATTGATGACGTCTTCGGAAAAGGCAATGTATATGTAAGCTCTACAAAGGGTGCAACCGGACATATGATGGGCGCCGGCGGTATCGTAGAGCTGATCTCCTGCATCAAGGCGTTAGAGACCGGTGAGCTTCCGGTCAATGTCGGACTCAGCGAACAGGATGAAGAATGTGATCTGAAGATTGTAACGGAAGAGAACAAGCATCAGGAGATCAAAGTTGCGATGTCCAA
>CAMODY010000102.1 GCA_946611595.1 uncultured Clostridia bacterium
GGCGAAAACTGGAGCTGGTGCTGCACCGATCCTCTTCCTAAAGTCCAAATGCCCAGACCATAAAAATTTATACTAAGTACTTACAAAAATCAAAGCTGTGCTGCCACACCGGCAGTCACAGCTCTTTTTATATTGTTATCGTCCACCAATCATAATGTTTACATCGTTTCCCCAAAGAACGATCCGGAGCACTCCAAGCAATACCAGGTGCAGTGGGTAATAAATATAAAACAGCCATTTCATACCTTTCCACTTTCCTCGTTCTCCGTTATAGGCTTTCAGAACCGGGATGGAAAGCGCAGTAAAGAGCTGAAGGACCGCATAGATTTTATCAATAAAGATAAAGAAGACGATCGCATACATAAATACAAAGGCCATCATCCAGATCATCTGCTTTTTGAAATTGCCACGGTTTGTCCCGATCGCCATAATGCCAAGTGTCGCAATACAACTCCAATCTGCAGGAAAACTGATAATGCAAAGTCCGATGATCAAAAGGATCTTGCCCCAGCCCGGGATAGAAGGGGAATCATTTACAACCAAAACCAGAAGGCCGCACAGCAGAGCCCACATGACGCCTGTTTGATTAAAGATACCTGTCGTAAACGGAACAAACGGAATATTCAATGCGAAATCATAGGCAAAATGTGATATCACAGCAAAGATGAAAAGTCTTAGGATATATTTACGGATATCTTTTGTGTAATGATATCCTTCCGCAATAAAAAACCACATGATCGGAGCCGTCAGCCGTCCGATCACATGGAGCAAAAGCACCCACCAGTGCGTATCATATCCCGGCCATAAGATCCAGGTCACATGGTCGATCGTCATCGCAATAATAGCGATCAGTTTAATTTGGTTTCCGTTTAATCCCCTCGTCATAAATTCCGCCACCGCTTTTTTATAGATTATAGAAAAGCCTGCATTAATGTCATCCCTCGAGTGCAATAAAGCTTAGATATTATACTGGCAGTACCACTTCAATTTTGAGCGAGCTGCCATCTGTAGAACTTGCACTGATCTTGCCGCCATGGGCTTCCGCGATTGCCTTTGCCATGGAAAGTCCGATGCCGTGTCCTCCGGTCTCTGAATTTCTGGAAGAATCCATGCGGTAGAAGCGGTCAAACAGAAGCTCTAAGTTTTCTTTTGATATTTCACTTGTCGTTTTATTTTGGACAGAAAGCCGGATCTGCTTTCCATTCTTTTTAAGTTGCAAGGAAACCTCTGTGTTTTCCGGAGAATATTTCATTGCATTATCCATCAGGATATTGACCAGACGCCTTAAAGACTTTTCATTTCCATTTACAAAAAGCGCCGGCTGAATTTGAAGATTCAGTTTCTTTTCACCCGACTGCGCGAGCATCTGATATGCCGTAGCCTCTTCTTCTACGAGCTCGGACAGCGCAAGCTCACTCTTTTGTTCAGCAGCTCCGCTCTCTTCCATCCTCGCAAGGCTTACCAGATCATTTGTCAAAGAAGTCAGGCGCTCTGTCTGTTTCTGGATATCTTCGATCCATTCATTGCCTTCATTGTCCATTTCCAAAACATCCGCATCAGCTTTTATAATCGCAAGCGGAGTCTTGATCTCATGACCTGCATCTGTGATGAAACGTTTTTGTTTTTCGTAACTTTCTGCAACCGGACGGATAATCTTTTTCGAGAAGAAAAAGATGACAAAGAAGAACAATACATATCCGACTGCTGCCACGATCAGACTGATGGTTAAAAATTTATTGAATGAATCCAGTTTCCGTCCACAGTCAAGGAAGGTGATACGGACGCATTCATCTTCCTCACTTTTTGCAAAGAGATAATCCTCGATAAATCCTTTTTCTTTTTTCGAACTTAGAATATCCAGCGCATATTCTTCTGCCTCTTCCTGCGAAACAGAAGCAATACGGTTGATATCCGTCATGATGATTTCCCCATCCTCTGACAAAAGTACGGAGAAAAAGCGGGATTCGTATGGTGTCTCAGGGGACATTCCAGAAGGAAGTGCAGGGCCGCCACCCTGGCCCATTCCATTTTGTCCTGCAAAATCACTGCTGTCGTCATTGCCATTTTGAGGTATTTCGCCGAACTCTCCCGGCCGAAAAGTACCGCCATTTCCTTCCGGCATATTGCCAGGGTCCATATCCGGAAAGGTGCCTTTGTTTTGCGAGAGATACGTCAGCGTATCTTCCGCTTCTCTGACGACCGCACGATAGTTAATGATATTCATGCCCGCAACAACGATCGCGATCAAAACAAAGACCGCGACCATCGACAGTACGATAAATTTTATTCTGAGTTTTTTGATCATTTATTTTTCCTCTTCCAGATAGTAACCCTGATTTCTGGAAGCTTTGATCTTTACATTCGCTTTCAGTTTTTCAAGTTTTTTGCGTAAGTATGAGATGTAGACCCAAACAACATTCAGCTCCACTTCCGTTTCATATCCCCAGATATGTTCTAAGAATCGTTCAGTTGAAACGAGCTGTCCTTTTCCCGCAAGAAGCATTTCCATCATCTGGAATTCTTTGCCGGCAAGGCGCAAGCTTCCCGAAGGAGTGGAAAGTTCATACGTTGCTCTGTCCAGACTTAAGTTTCCAAAGTTCATTGTGGAGTCGACCATGTGCACCGGTCTTGTGATCGCCCGGAGTCTTGCCAGAAGTTCTTTGGTATCAAAGGGTTTGGTGAGATAATCATTTGCTCCACTGTCGAGTCCTAAAACTTTATCATCAATCTCAGATTTTGCCGTCAGCATGATAACAGGGATATTGATTCCCTCTGCGCGGATTTTTTTCAGAACGGAAATGCCATCCATTTTCGGCATCATGATATCCAGGATCGCAGCATCGTAATCACCGGTCTCCAGATAGTCCAGTGCATCCTGTCCGTCATAAACTGCATCCACCACGTAATTATTTTTTGTAAGGATTGCCGTCACGGCTTTCGATAAAGATTTCTCATCTTCTGCAAATAACAGTTTCATGTCCCGCCCCTCACAGGTCTAAGTTGTTTTCTATCATATCATATTTTCGTATCCTTAAATATACTTAAAAAAAGAGGATCTTTAAAAGATCCTCTTTTCGAAAATATTTTTGTTCCAAATTATTTTTTCTTTTCCGTATGGAATTTTTTCAGCGCTTCAAAAGTCTCATCGCTGATATAATGCTCCGCCTTGCAGGCATCTTCGATCGCCGTTTCTTCGCTGACACCAATCATCATCAGAAGTTCAGAAATGACGTTGTGTCTTTCATAAACAGACTCTGCTTTTTTCTTTCCTTCATCCGTTAGTGTGATCACACCGGAATCTGCGACCTTGATGAAGCCGCCTTCTTTTAAGATTCCCATTGCACGGCTGACAGAAGGTTTGGAATACCCCATATATTTTCCAACGTCGATGGCATGTACATTATCCATCTTCTGAGACAGAATCAAAATCGTCTCTAAATACATCTCTCCTGATTCTTGAATTGCCATATTACTTCTCCTAAATTTTATAAAATCTATCCTACATAAAATATCATAAACTAAAGGTCCAATCAAGAAAAAGCAAGCCGCGTCATTCGACACGGCTGCTTTCCTTCGTTTAGACAAAAGATTTCGTAGCTATTTATTAATATTTACCATACTTTTCAATTGCATTTCTCCATGCATGCATATTCTCCGGTGATGCATAGTCAAGTGCAATGGAGTTTGTGGAGATATATCCGCCGCCCGGCATCATGATGTCTAAGGTACGTTTTACTTCATCTTCAACATCCTGTGGGCTCTTGTGCATCAGTGTTCCGGTGTTCATACCAAGTGCGATGCAGGCAACGTCACCAAGTTTCTTCTTCGCCTCAGCCATATCAACATCTTCGAAGCAGTAGACGATCTTTCCAGGCTGTACGTTCTTGATCACATCAAGACGGGTATGATACTTACCTTCACAGAATACGATCGGTGTAAGGCCGGCTGCGATCAGTTCATCAAGGCATCTCTTAAGAGACGGCCAGTAATGTTTCTCATAATTCTCTACAGACATGAAGTTGTCTACTCCGCAGTGAAGTGGCATGAAGACGTAATTCTGGTGCGCCATTTTTGCAGTCTGGATTGCTGCCGGGATCGTAACATCTCCCCAACGATCAAGAGCTTCATCAACCAGTTCCGGATCGGTTGTGATATCCATGCAAAGTTCCATCAGACCGCGGACATTGTCTGCGAAGTCATCGAACGGACAGCAAAGAACACTGCTTCCGAAAGTCGGATAGCCTTTCTGTACGCAGAACATTTCTGCAGCAACTCCGCCTTCCATATATTTTCCAACTTCTGCACCAGTAGCAAGCATTGCATTTAATGCACCCTGTACCGGAGGAAGTCCAAATGGCATAAAGCTTAAAACAGCGTGGCCGCAGATTGCATACGGATTTACCATACCGAGTGCACCGAGGCTCTTATATTTCTGCGGAAGGACTTTGCGGAGAATGAAGAGGGTCGGATCCTTGAAGAACTCATCCCAGTCATCATCGCCTAAGAAACTTTTATCAACATACTGATATGCGGTATTATCCGGAAGATTCCAGTACTCGCCCGGCCAGCGGCACTGAAGACTTCCAATCGTCTCCATTGCTTTGGACGGGAACATGATCGGAGTCCATACAAGGTCCGGATCATAATCCTGAAGGTACTGGTCCATGGAAGGGATAATCGTTTTGCAGTCTTCCATCCAGTCTTTAACGGTGATCTTATTATAGTGATAAACATAGAAGTTGTTCATGCTCGGCATGAACGGAACTCTGTCAGGCTCCTGAAGCGCAATCGCTGCTCCAACTCTGGCTGCTCTCTGGATCAGTTCCGGTGATGGCTGGAATCCGCCTTCCGGTGCTCCGCCTTCTGCTGCCGGATTTGCATTGTTCATGTTCTGCTCGCTCATAAAATACCCCTTTCGTATCATAGTTTTACAATTTGCAAAATAAACCTTTCAAACTTGGTTTTATTATAAAGAGGCTATTTTTCAGGAAACATATGCTTTTTGTGAAAAAATAAAATATCTGAAAAATTTTTCTTTGTGCAAAAAGCACAGTATGATAAAATATATCCGAATGGTTTTCTCCGTAAGAACAAATGGAGATATTCGGGTATTTCTTATGAAGGTCAGTATGTATATCGTTAAAAAATGGCTTGGCAAATATTCGCCGGAAGCCCATATTTCAAAGGGGGAACAGGAGATCATCGGTGTTCGTTACTTTACCGATGATACTCCTTTGAAAAAAGAATTCCTTTATATCGGCCACAACCGGGATTTCATCGAGACTGACCGTCGTGGCGTCATTTGTGCAAATAGTGGCGATATTATTCTTTTGAACACAGAGGATATCTACGAAGTCTTTAACGAGATGCAGGAGATGCTCGAATTCTATAACGAATGGGAAATGCAGATCATGCGTCTGATCGAAGAGAACGCATCGGTTACAGAGATCTTAGAAGCAACGATGCATATGTTAGGCTATGGGCTGGTCCTGACTGATGCCAGCCATTTCATGCTTGGCGAAGTACAGATGGAGGAAAAACGACGTAGCTACCGTCTTCCCGGAGGAAGGCTCTCTGACGATACGGTCACATATATCAACCAGGTCCTGAAAGAGCACGTCCGTGACCGCCTTCCTTTCGAAGGACCACGCGATGACGAGCTTGATCTTGTCCGGAACTTTTTTGAAGGTGATGTTGTCATCGGCTGGCTTGTTGTTCTGGATATTGAACAGGAGCCGGATAGAGAGGCCTTAAACCAGCTGACAGAATCCTTCTGCCGTCTTCTGGAGTTTTGGTTCCGCATCAACAAAGACTCTCTTCAGCTTTCCAATCAGGCCGGGGTATTTTCCGATATTCTGGAGGGAAAAGAAACGGATGCTGACCGGATCCTTGACCGGATCAATGGAATCGGCTGGGCCGGAACACCTGAAATGCAGCTGGCAAAAATCACCTTCAGTGAAGAAAACTTATTTAACCGGACCTATCTGATCCGCACGATTCCTTCCACTTTTGCGGGCAGTTACGTATTCCGTTTTCAGGACGACCTGCTGATGATCATCAATCTTTCTTATCCACGCTCCGGAAAGCATGTAATGGATTACAGGAAAGAGCTTGAGGCCTTCGCAGGACGCTACCGTGCCAGCATTGGTCTGAGTTATCCATTCTACGATGCCCAGAACCTGCTGAACTATTACGAACAGACAAACATCGCGCTACAGTTTGGCGGCAGCGAAACAGGTAAGGTTTATTTATGTAAAGATTATGCCGTTGCCTATTTAAAGTC
>CAMODY010000103.1 GCA_946611595.1 uncultured Clostridia bacterium
GTCAGCACAGCAATATCCACATCATATTTGCTGCTGACATTTTCCAACGTGCCTAAAACCTCTTCATATTCCGATGATGAAAGAAGCTGCGCTTCATCAATCAGCTTAACAGCTGATGTGTCCGCAAGAACGGCAAGCGGGAATGCAATGATAAGACAGATCGCACAAAGGAGTGCTGAGATTTTCTTCAACATACTGCCTGCCTCCTTTCTAGCGGAACATGAAGAACCAGATTGCAAAGATGATCACTGCAATGATGGCTGTCCACATGATCCTGTATTTCCAAAGTTTTCCATTATCCGTCGGAAGATCTCCAACCATTTTTCCGGTCTGTCCGTTCATGCAGAACAGATAGTTTTTGCCCTGGTAGGTCGTGCTCAAAAGCCAAACCGGGAATAAGGCATATTTTACTTTTGCATTATTCAGATTTACGCATCCATTCTTTAATGTGATGCTGCTGTATCCTCCGGTCGTGGAAGCTAACGCATCCATGATTGAATTTTTAACACGCTCATTTACGCGTTCCGAATTCTGATCGGACTCTACATCATATTTATCTGCCAGATATCCGGAAAGATAAGCCGTCTGGAACGGAACTGCTTTCGATGCATCAAATGGTTCGATTGATTCCATCAGATCGTCCGGCATGCTCGAAGATGCATCCGCCGGAATATTTTCGAAATGGACATCTCCTGCACGTCGAAGATCAAAATAGCTCGTCTCCGTATATGCATTTCTTGTATCCGTCCATGTGCGGATCTGTGTGCCTTCAAACTGCGCCGCTCCCTGTCCGTCTCCTTCAAAAAGCCAGAACGGAACATATACGCCTTTGATCTCATCAATATGATTCTGATCCTTAAACATTTTAGGAAGCAGTTTCTTACCCTCTAAATGATTCAGGTAAGCTTTCTTTGCAGCCTCTTTGTCTAACTGGAACGGAATGATCACATCCGGTTTCAAGTCTCCGGCAAACTGTCCCATTAACACGACCGGATTTCCGCAATACGGACAGCTGGTCGCGCCTAAATTGGCATCACCAATAATCTGACCACCGCAGGATTTGCAGACATAAACACGCATACCTTCTGTCTCGCTTTCCTGCCATACCTGACCAGGGGTTTCCCAGTTCATCTGATCTTGCTGAGTAAACTGATCCAGACCATTGTCATAGTCTTTTAACGCTTCTACGTCAATCTCAGAATCGCAATATGGGCAGACCATTTTCTGGGCAGAGCTGTCAAATGTTAATTTGCCACCGCAATTGGGGCATTTATACTCTTGTATATCTGCCATAGCTTCTCCTTTTTTGTATAGGTAGGCTTGCGCCCAGAAGTTCACTCGTTAGAACTCCTGAGCGCATTCCAATTCAATTTCTGTTTAGTTCTTAATCAGATATTACTGAAGAGGGGAACCGCACTCAGCGCAGAATTTTGCGCCAGGAGTTACCGGCTTACCACACTGTGAGCAGAATTTCGGTCCTGCAGCCGGAGCCTGTGCATCTGCCTGTACAGCGCCTGCCGTCTGCTCCATTGTAGGAGCGGCCGGTGCCTGCTGAGGCATGCCCTGCTGCGGTGCCATGCCCTGCTGTCCCTGAGCTGCTGCCTGCTGGAAGAGACCATTGATAGCACTTCCGCCAGCGTTCATTGCCATTCCCATTCCTACGAAGCCGTTCATAGCGCCGCCTTCGTTCTTTGCTGCAGCTTCCATAGCAGTTGCTGCTGCACCTGCCATAACGCCGCCTGCAAGAGCCGGATTGGAAAGAGCTGCACCACGCTGGGTCTGTTTGATGAGTTCCTGATCTTCTTCCGGAAGTGTAACGCTGCCCATAGCAACATTTACGACCTGAAGACCTCTGAGCTCACTCCATTTAGCAGAAAGCTGCTGGTTCATTGCCTGCTCTAATTCTGTATTATGAGTTACGATTTCATTCGGACGAAGACCAAGAGCTGACAGCTGACCAAATGCCGGCTGAAGAGCTGCGATGAATTCAGTCTTTAACTGATCTTCAATCTCACTTCTCTTATATTCATCCGTAACATTACCGCAAACATTGGTATAGAATTTAATCGGGTCTGCGATCTTGTAGGAATATACACCGGAGCATCTTACAGATACATCAATATCCAGTCCGATGTTTCTGTCAACAACACGGAACGGAATCGGATTCGGAGTACCGAATTTATTATCTAAAAGTTCCTTTGTATTGAAATAGTATACTCTCTGATCGTGTCCGGTATCTCCGCCATATCCAATACGTTTTCCCATGATCTTGAAAGTCTCAAGAATGGATTCTCCGAGATTTCCGGAGAACAGAGACGGCTCTGTAGATGCGTCGTAAGTAAACTCACCAGGTTCAGCACAAACTTCTACGACCTTACCCTGATCTACGATGATCATGCACTGTCCGTCTGCTACAACAATACCAGAACCGCTGCTGATAATATTGTCATTTCCCTTTGTATTGGAAGAACGGTTTCCGATCTGTTTCTGTCCTTTTACCATCAGAGTTTCTTTATCGAGTGCTTCACAATAAAAGAACTCTTTCCAAGTGTCGGCAAGTGCTCCGCCAACTGCGCCTAACGCTGCTCTTAAAAGTCCCATAATTACTACTTCTCCTTTCGAATTCAGTATACCTTTTCTGTCTACACTTTAACGTGTTAGTGTGTGAGTATGATACCATTTTCGTCTTGTCTTTTCAACCTCCTTGGGCTATTATTAATTTGTGATTTGAAATCCAATCACGTCTGTTTTTTATTGTATTTTTTTACCATGAAAGGAGGAAGAAATGGATATCATGACGATCCCTGCTGAAGAAGAAATCCTCTCCCTTCTTGAGGGTAAAAAGTATGCTGCGATTCGAGATATTTTTGTTGAAATGAACCCTGCCGATATCGCAGCACTTCTAAACGATCTACCAAAAGACAGAACGCCTGTACTGTTCCGTCTTTTACCAAAAGAATTAGCCGCCGATACATTTATTGAAATGGACAGCGATATCCAAGAGCACCTGATCAAAGGTTTCTCCGATACCGAGCTGCGTGACGTGCTGGATGAAATGTTCGTCGATGATGCGGTTGATATCGTTGAGGAAATGCCTGCAAATGTTGTAAAAAGGATCCTTTCCAACACGGATGCAGATACCCGTGCCATGATCAATAAGATCCTGCAGTATCCGGAGGATTCGGCCGGCTCTCTGATGACCGTCGAGTACGTCAGTCTCAGAAAAAACATGACCGTGCAGGAGGCTCTGACCAGAATCCGCCGTACAGGCGTCGATAAAGAGACGATCTATACCTGTTATGTCACAGACTATAATAGAAAACTACTTGGTATCGTAACTGCAAAAGACCTCCTTCTTTCCGAGGAAGAAGATCTGATCAGCGATATCATGGAAACGAATATGATCTTTGTCCACACACATACCGATAAAGAGGAAGTGGCACAAAGATTCAGTAAGTACGACCTTTTAGCACTTCCTGTCGTTGATGACGAGGAACGTCTGGTCGGTATCGTCACCATCGACGATGCTATCGACGTCATGGAAGAAGAGGCGACCGAGGATATCGAAAAGATGGCTGCTATCCGTCCTGGTGATAAACCCTATTTCCAGACAAGCGTATGGCAGACCTATAAAGCCAGAATCCCCTGGCTGTTAATCTTGATGGTCTCTGCGACCTTTACTTCTTTGATCATTACAAAATTTGAAAGTGTACTGGATGCTTCAATCGTCCTTTCTGCGGCGATCCCAATGCTGATGGATACCGGGGGAAACTGCGGCGGACAGGCATCCGTTACGATTATCCGTGCGCTCTCTTTGGATGACGTGGAATTTAAAGATATTTTCCGGGTTATCTGGAAAGAACTCAGGGTCGGCGTACTTTGCGGTATCTCCCTTGCAATTGTCAATTTTGCAAAAATGCTGATTCTGCATCAGGGAACAGTATTGATCGTAGCGGTGATCTCCCTTGCGCTGTTCTGTGCAGTCATAGTTGCAAAGTTCATTGGCTGTGTTCTTCCGATCCTTGCAAATAAAGTCGGTTTCGACCCGGCAGTTATGTCAAGCCCGTTTATTACAACGATCGTTGATGCGCTGACGCTTCTTTTATACGTCAACCTTGCAATCCTTATCTTACATATATAGAGGTTTTTAATTAATGAACCGAAGACCAAGAAATGCGACAGTAAATCATAATGACTCAAGAAGAAAAGCTACGCCCTCTAACAAAGGGCGTTCTTCTCAGTCTCATGAAGCAAGAATGAGAGCAATGCGAAAAAGACGCAGGGAGGCAGAGCTCAGAAGAAAACGCAGAATGTTTTTCGGAGCCATCGCCGCCCTTGTTGTTATCATAGCCGTTGTTCTCATTATCGTGATTTCTTCTGTAACAGTCCCGGCTCCTAAGCAGCTGGCGCTTGAATCTTCTGCAAACACACAGATCCTGACATGGAAAGGAAAGCCCAAAAAGATCTCATACCAAATTTTCCGGAAAAGCGGCGATGCGGAATTTGAACTGGTTGGTCAGGTTGCAGAAGGCGGCGACTGCTCTTTTGTCTCTTCCGATCTAAGCAGTGCTACCCTTTATGAATATCAGATCATTGCGCAAAAAGGAAATGGAGAAAAGATCCGGGAAAGCAAGCCGAAGACGGTAAGTGCCTATACCCTTCCGGAAACGATTTCCGGAGCAACAGCAATTACGATGTCGAAAGACTCGCTTACGGTAAGCTGGCCAAATGCACAAGCGGTAAATGGATATGAACTGAAGATTGGAACTGAATCTGATCTCAGTAATATAGAACCGATATTATTTGCCCCAAGCGATGTTGAAACAAACAGCAATACCGGCGCACAGACCTATACGGTCCCTAATCTTACAGTTGGAACGACCTATTACTTCTCCATGCGATCTTTCTGCGGAGAAGATGTATATTCGGAATGGAGTGAAGTTTTTTCAGGAACTGTAACCCAGGCTGTTGACATGACCGGAATCGATATCAACAAACCGATGGTTGCTTTAACCTTTGACGACGGTCCTGACAGTGGTGCGATCACAGACCGCATCCTAGCAGCACTGACGTCTGTCGGTGGTCATGCAACCTTCTTCCAGTTAGGACAGCTTTGCGAGCGCTATCCGGATGTTACCAAAAAGATCGTAGATCAGGGCAGCCAGATTGCCTGCCACACCTATGACCATACACATATGGGAGATGCTGTCACCTCAGATGACATCACACGTGCAAATGATGCGATCGAGTCGGCATGTGGCGTTCGCCCTTCTGCTTTCAGAGCGCCGGGCGGTTCTTTAACTGATTCAATCAAGAGTGTCTGCACATCACAGGGACAGGCGATTTATCATTGGAGTGTCGATACCAGAGACTGGTCTTCAAGAGATGCAGATTCTGTTGTCACAGAGGTTCAGAACAATACCGCAGACGGCGATATCATTTTAATGCATAACATCTATGATTCTACAGCAGACGCTGTGGAGCGGATCGTTCCATGGCTTACCGAGCAGGGCTACCAGCTTGTCACTGTAGATCAGTTAATACAAGCAAAAACCGGCCAGCCGCCGGTACCGGGAAGGGAGTATCATACTGCAACCAATACTTCGGATTAAGAGCCCTTTTGCCGGCTGATAATCCGAAAATGACTGATTGCCATACAAAAAATAAAACAGGTTCTTTTGAACCTGTTTTTCTTTGTTACAGTCTTGTTACGTTCGTAGCCTGAGGTCCTTTTTCACCTTCTACTAC
The DNA here is from genome assembly GCA_946611595.1 of uncultured Clostridia bacterium. Taxonomy (GTDB): domain Bacteria; phylum Bacillota; class Clostridia; order Lachnospirales; family Lachnospiraceae; genus RGIG5612. The sequence goes on from CAMODY010000103.1 coordinate 5,749, forward strand.
ATCAAACTCAACCTCTTCGCCTTCTTTTACTGTTTTGAAGCCTTCCATATTGAGTCCTGTATAATGGACAAATATATCGTTTCCTGCTTCGTCGCAGATAAATCCATAACCTTTCTGATTGTTGAACCACTTAACTGTTCCTTTAGCCATTTTTGATTCCTCCATAGTTGTAAAGTATTATAAGTCGTGAAGAGCCAATTTCCGCTCAATATACAAAATAGCACACCTCTATTTTTGCGTCAATATCTTCTACTCGATATCCCCAATGATACCAATCTTTTTCGCGGCGGATTTAATCTTTGCAAACTCTAAGAGTTCTTTGATCTCATCCACTGTGTAGGTATAGTCTGTATTACAGAAGTGGCAGTTAACGGTGATTGGTTCACCATCATCAATGATCTTCTGCAGTTCTTCTTTTCCCATACTGATCAAGGCCCTGGCAATATGCTCTTTGGAGCATCCGCAGTAAAACTTCGTATCGAGTTTTTCATTGATCTCAAGATCAAACTC
>CAMODY010000104.1 GCA_946611595.1 uncultured Clostridia bacterium
TGAGATGCCGGTGTTTTCCTTGAATAATTTACAAAAATAGTACTTCGAAAAACTGACGCTGCCGCAGATGTCATCGATCGTAAGATTATGATTATAGTTATTCTCTATAAACCTGATTGCTGTCTGTACTGCGGAGTCCTGTACAGGGGTTGTGCTTTTGGTTTTTAAAATGTTTTTTGATATTCTGTACAGATCGAGTAACAGCATATGGATCATTGCGCCGGCTTCCATCTGATAGAGGAAATCATCGGCATCTCTATTTGCGTTTATAATGGAGAGAAAGTAATCAAAGGTATTTGAGAGTGGATTTGCATGCAGGATTCCCGACCTGGTGCGTATATGATTGTAAAAAAACTGTGCGTTAGTTCCTCCGATAACGATATATAGAAATTCTCCCCCCATTTTTTTTCTGACAAAACGCAGTGGTGTATTGCAGGATGAAAAGATAATATCATTTTCTGCGATCTGTACTTTTGCTCTGTTTTTGATAAAGACCATGTCTGTAAGACTGTATAAGATCAGGTAGTCAGAATAATTGTTTTTTGATCCTTTCATGAGAAGATGCTTACCAGAATAGGAAACTTCTTTTATATAAAAAGGCAGTGCGTTTACCTGCGGATTTGCCTTTGGAATGTGTGTATAAAAGCTTTCAGGAAGACTTCTTCTGCCTGTTTTCATCAAATTTCCTCCTATCAATGAAATGTAAAAATGCACAATTATGATACAATAAATTTGTGCAAATTTACACCCCTATTGTCATTTATTTATCAAGCGTTTATCAAAAAAGACTGCTATTCCGGGCGAATAACAGGTGTTTATACTCATTATACACGAAAAAACAAAAAATGATACCTAAAAAACAAGTTTTGATATTGGAATTCTTTGTGTCATCTGCTACAGTTACCCATGGGTAGTTCGTTATCTGAAAATGAGACACGAAATTTTCAGATAAAAAAGGACAAATCAGACAAAAATAATCAGGAAAGGAGAGTCTACCGGGAATGAGTGATTATATCTTGGAATTGAAGGATGTAGTCAAAACGTTTGGCGGTGTAAGAGCTCTGAATGGCGTTCATTTCCAGCTCAAGAAGGGTGAGATTCATGCTCTTATGGGTGAAAACGGCGCAGGTAAATCTACCTTTATTAAGGTAATTACCGGAGTACATCAGCCCGACAGTGGGACAATGCTTTTGGAGGGAGAACGTGTAACCTTCCGAAACACAGCAGATTCTGCAAAGGAGGGCATCGCTGCCATATATCAGCATGTTACATCTTTTCCGGATCTTACGGTGACAGAGAACATCTTCATGGGCCAGGAAATCAAAAACAAATTTGGTTTCTATGATTGGGGTGCCATGAGAAAACGTGCGAAAGAACTGATCGAGCCGCTGAGCAAAGAGATCGATGTAAATAAACCCATGGGGACTCTTTCTGTTGCAGCACAGCAGCTGGTCGAGATCGCGAAAGCACTCTCCCGCGATGCAAGAATTCTGATCATGGATGAGCCTACCGCATCCCTGACAAGAAATGAATGTCTGCAGCTTTATCGTATTGCCAAAGATCTGAGGGATAAAGGCGTTTCTATTATCTTTATCACCCATAGATTTGAGGATATGTATGAGCTTGCAACCAGAGTTACCGTTTTCCGTGATTCTACTTATGTAGGAACCTGGGATGTAGACGGGATCACGAACCAGGCACTTGTTAAAGCAATGGTTGGCCGTGAGCTGACAGCAATGTATCCGGAAAAAACGGCTAAGATCGGTGATGTCGTTCTTGAAGTCGACGATATTTCGAAAGAAGGTTATTTCAAGAATGTTTCCTTCAATGTAAGAAGAGGAGAAATTCTTGCTCTTACAGGACTTGTCGGTGCGGGACGTACCGAGGTATGCCAGAATATTTATGGTATCATGACTCCCGATAGCGGACATATCAGACTGGAAGGCAAAGAAGTAAGGATCAAGAGTCCGATCGAAGCACTGAAGCTTGGCATCGGCCTTCTTCCCGAGAACCGTCAGACCGAGGGTCTGGTCAATGAGCTGCCGATCTATCAGAATGTTTCTTCCGCAACGATGAATCAGTTTGTAAAGGGCGGACAGCTTGATGTAGATGCAGAGATGAAGAATGCTATCGAACTTTGTAAGAAGATTCAGCTGAAGGCCAATGATATCACGGCTCCTCCTTCCTCCTTGTCAGGTGGTAACCAGCAGAAAGTAGTCGTTGCAAAGATGCTTAGTTCTGAGCAGAAAGTTCTCATCATGGATGAGCCGACAAAAGGTATCGATGTCGGTGCCAAGTACTCCATCTACGAAATTATGAATGAGCTTGCCTGCAGAGGATACGCAATCATCATGGTTTCTTCCGAAATGCCGGAAGTTCTCGGTGTAGCAGATCGTATCGTCGTTATGAAGGGCGGACGTGTCACTGCAGAATTTACTGATGTAAAGAACACCACTCAGGAAATGATCCTGGAGGCATCTCTGAAAGAAAGGAGTCAGTCCGCATGAGTAAGATATTAAGATCAAGAAATACGGGCCTGATCCTTGTGCTTATTATTTTGCTGATCGCAGCAAAAATATTGACACCGGGCCTTTTCAGTACTTATATGATCATCAACACACTTCAGAATAATGCAATTTATGCTATTCTTGCGGTTGGTGAATTTGTTATTATTCTGACCGGCGGTATCGATATTTCCATTGCATCGCAGCTTGCATTTGTCGGAATTATCTGTACCAAGCTTTCCTGTGATCATCCGACAGTTCCCGGAGTTGTATTCTTCCTGCTGTCCATCGTACTCGGTGCTCTCTGCGGAGCTCTGAACGGTTTCCTTGTAGGATACCTTCACATGGTTCCTATGATCTGTACTCTGGGAACAATGTACATTTTCCGTGGACTTGCCTTCGTGGTATCAGGCGGAGAATGGTGGTTTGCCGCGAAATATACCCAATCTTACAGATGGTGGGCGATCGGAAAATTCCTCACTATTCCGATGATCATCTGGTGGACTGTGATTATTATGGTTATCGTTGGTATTTTCCTTGCGTATACTTCTGCAGGCCGTAGAATTTATGCGATCGGTACCAGCCGTGAATCATCGGCAGTCGCCGGTATTAAAGAGCCGAAGGTAACCTTCTATGCTTACATTATCTGCGGTATCCTGGCAGGCCTTGCCGGAATGCTCAACACTTCAAACTATGCGATCGGTTATTATGGTATGGGCGAAGGTTTCGAGATGACCGCAATTGCTATCTGCGTTCTTGGCGGAACAGCCATCACAGGCGGTAAAGGACGTATGGACGGCGTCGCGATCGGCGTTGTTATCATGGCTGTCGTCAACAGTTTCATCAGTATGATTCCCGGCATGAGCGTGTGGCAGAAAACCCTCCAGGGCGGAATCATCATCATCGCTGTCGCTATCAACTACTTCACAGAACGTTCTGCGGCTAGGCAGGCGCTTAGAGAAAGGGGTGCTTTGATCTAATGCCAGGAAGTAATTATGATAGAGATCTAACTGTAAAAGAAGGTTTTGTATTATCGAAGTTTCTTGTCAAATGGGAAATGATTCTGGTTTACATCCTTCTGCTGATCAACCTGATCCTTGCTGTTTTCAGAACAAACCTGTATTTCCAGCATGGAACGATCCAGTCGATCATCAATGCAGGACTTGATGTTTCTCCTATGGTTTTGGGAATGGTCTTCATTCTTCTTCTGGGAGACATTGATGTTTCGGTTGCATCACAGATGATCCTCGGTGGAATGATCACCGGTCTTATGATGGATCATGGTGTTCCGTGGATCATTGCTGTTATCTGCGGTATCATCATCTGCATGATCTGCGGTGCTTTCAATGGCTTCTGTGTTGCTTTTCTTAAGATGCCGGCCGTTATCACAACCATTTCCACTTCGATGCTGTTCCGTGGAATCGTTGAGATCGTGCTGGGAGAAAACTCACTGAAAAATTTCCCGAAGTGGTATAACAAGATCGGATGGTTCAACGTAGGACCGTTCCCGCTTTCCATGATCCTTTTCCTGATCATGGGCCTGATCTTCTGCTTCATCCTTCACAGGACCACATTCGGACGTAAAGTGTACATTGTAGGTAACAACCCGATTTGTGCAACATATTCCGGAATCAGTGTTACCAAGGTAAAGATGCAGGTGTTCATCCTGATGGGATTCATGGCAGGTATCGGCTCCATTTTCTTCATCGGACGTATGGGCGGCGGTGTTTCCTCCTCCATGGGTACAGGCTATGAAATGACAGCAATCGCCTGCGCGGTTCTCGGCGGTGTGTCCACCAACGGTGGTAAAGGAAAGATGTATGGTCCGATCATTGCGACATTCATCATGGCTTTCCTTACCTATACACTGGGACTTCTCGGTGTTGACCCGAACTCCAAAAAGATCTTTACCGGCGTTATCCTGATCCTTACGATCCTTGTATCGACGATCAATAAACAGATGATCAAGGACTTCAAGCTTCGTACAATGTATCACAACAACAAGAACATCGAAGCTCTTCACGATCGTACCAATGAGCAGATCAAGGAGCTGAAGAAACAGATCAAATCCGGTAAGGGCGATGCTTCTAAACTGAATGCTAAGATCGCAGAACTCAAGAAGGATTGTGCTGAGAAATCGGCTAAGCTTTGGGAAGATCAGAAAGCTGACGAACAGAGAGCAAAAGAAAGATATTCCACAAAGTAAAACCGTTCCGGAAGGGACAGTGAAAAGGAATTTATAAACAAACGTTTATAAATATATATTTAAAAAGGAGGAACTATCAAATGAAGAATCTCAAGAAGTTTGCAGCACTCGGCCTTGTCGGCGCCATGACTCTTGGCCTGATGGGATCAACCTCTGTTATGGCAGCAGGTGACACCTCTGAGATCAACGGCTCCCACGTTTTCATGTTTAAGTCTGTAGGTAACGCTTTCGGTGTTATCATGTATGACGGCTTTTCAAGCTACATGGAGCAGGTAGGCGAGAATTCCACAGAGAAATCTCCGGCTGAGACAACAGTTGCAGCACAGGTTCAGCTCCTTGACGAAGCAATTACTCAGGGCGCAAAATCGATCTCCATTTCCACAAACGGCGATACCGGTTTTGACGAGGTATTTGCAAAAGCTCAGGAGAGCAACATCCCGATCGTGTCCGTGGACTCCAAAGCTTCCGCTGACTATCGTGTAACCCATAACAACCAGGCATCCACCGCTGATATCGGTGCAATGCAGGTTCGTGCAGCAGTTATGATCGTTCTTGGTGTTCCGTTTGATGAAGCAGACAAGAGCATGGAATCTACTGTAGAAGCAGCTCTCGCTGACTATGACGGCGAAGAGATCAAGATCGGTGTTCTTTCCGCAGGTATCGATACTCCGGTACAGAACGGCTGGATCGCTGAGATGGAGAAAGAGCTCTCCAAAGATATGTATGCAGGAAAAGTTTCTCCGGAACTTGACAAGAAATACGGCGATGACGAAGCTACAAAGTCCACAACTCAGGCACAGGCTTTCCTTGCTGAGGGCAATGTAGACGTTATCATTTCCCCGACCACAGTTGGTATCGCAGCTGCAGGTGAAGTTCTCACCCAGGCAGGCTCTGACATCAAGCTGACAGGTCTTGGACTTCCGAGCGAGATGGCTCCGTATATGCCTGCAAGCGCAGACGACGACGAGTTCTCCTTCGTTTGCCCGTACATGATGCTGTGGGATGTTTCTCACCTTGGCGCTTCTACCGCTGCAATCCAGATGGCTATACAGAACGACGGATTTGACGGAAGCGAAGGCTCCACAGTTACCATGCAGGCATGGGGAGACTATGAGGAAGAGACCTTTACCGCAGAAGCTGACGAAGATGGCGGCACAGGCGTTCTCACCGGTATTCCGTATGTATTTGACAAGAACAACATGGCAGAGTGGGTTGACAAACTTTGATTTTGATCTATCAAAGAAAGCTACTGGGCTTATAGCTATGTAAAAGGACGCCTGCCCAACTTTGGGCAGGCGTTTTTTTGAGAAAACAATCATCACGATGTAATATACAGATTGTTGTTTCAAAAAAGCGCCTGCAGCAGGACAGCAGAAGAAAGCGGGAATTTGAAAATGATCACGTTGGAAGCAAAGCATTTGGTCAAACAATATGGCGGTCAGACCGCCGTGAAAGATCTTTCCTTTCAGCTTGAGAGCAATAGTATATATGGCCTGCTGGGTCCGAACG
>CAMODY010000105.1 GCA_946611595.1 uncultured Clostridia bacterium
AAACAGCCAGTTAACACCGGCAATAAAAGCCAGCGCAGCTGCAATAAATGATGCGATTTTAAATATCGCTTTAAAAACTTTCATACAAGTACCTTTCAAGTTTCTTGAGAGTATTATTATAGTATATGCGGCCTAAATAATCAATGAGAGGCTTTAGGGGAGAGAATCCGTGAAAAAGGCTTGTAATAAGGATTTTTTCTATGATATAATCCACTTTATTATCGAAATACATTAACGTGGGACAGTAGGTGATTTTTATGGGCAGAATTATTGCGGTAGCAAATCAGAAAGGCGGGGTCGGAAAAACAACGACAACGGTAAATCTTTCTGCCGCACTTGCCGAAGAAGGCAGAAAAGTGCTGCTTGTAGATCTTGATCCGCAGGGCAATGCTACCAGCGGTGTCGGGGTTGATAAGAGAAGTGTAGAGCCGACGGTTTATGAGCTGTTTACCGGAGCGGCGACCTTTGAGCAGTGCCTGATCAAAACAGAATATGACAATCTGTATGTGCTTCCGGCAAACATCAATCTGTCTGGAGCGGAGATTGACCTGATCGACCAGGAAGATAGGGAATATTACCTGCAGGAGATCTTCGATGAGATCAAGGACCAGTTCGATTATATCCTGATCGACTGTCCGCCGTCTCTTAATATGCTGACTGTCAACGCGCTGACTGCATCAGACAGCGTACTGGTTCCGATCCAATGCGAGTATTATGCGCTCGAAGGTTTGTCTCAGCTGATCCATACGATCAATCTTGTTAAGAAAAAGCTGAATCCGGCTCTGGAAATGGAAGGCGTTGTCTTTACCATGTATGACGCAAGAACAAAGCTTTCCATGCAGGTGGTCGAAAATGTAAAAGGAACGCTGCAGGAGAATATCTACGAAACGATCATTCCGCGAAATATCCGTCTTGCAGAGGCACCGAGTTATGGAATGCCAATCACAGCTTATGCAACGCATTCCACCGGAGCAAACAGCTATAGGCTTCTGGCCATGGAAGTGATCGCACATAACGAAAAGCAGAAGTAGAGAAGAGCAGACTTATACAAAACCTGTATAAATAAAAAGAGCAGAAGCTGTCCGAGTAATTGGACACATAACAAGGAATAAAACTTTCCATAATGTGCGGCCAGATAAGACAAGAATAAAAGAGCAAAATAAGCTTTATTCAGAGCCCTATATATAAAAGGAAGAAACCCGAAAGAGAAGGTAAGGGATGGCAAAGAAAAAACCAATCAAAGGCGGACTGGGAAAAGGACTTGATCTGTTGATCCCGGGTGCAGAGACAAAAGAAGAAAAGAAAGAGACGCTGCTTCTTAAAACTTCCCAGCTGGAACCTAACAAAGACCAGCCGAGAAAGAAGTTTGATGAAGAAGCGATCGAAGAACTGGCACAGTCCATCAAGCAGTACGGTATCATTCAGCCGATCATCGTCTGCAAGAGAGATGATTATTATCAGATCATTGCAGGCGAGAGAAGATGGAGAGCTGCAAAAAAAGCAGGCATCCGTGAAGTGCCGGTCGTCGTAAAAGAATATACGGAAAAAGAGATTGCGGAGATTTCCCTGATCGAAAACATTCAGAGGGAAGACCTGAACCCGATCGAAGAAGCAAAAAGCTATAAACGACTGATCGATGAATATAAGCTGACACAGGAAGAACTTTCTGAGAGAGTTTCTAAGAGCCGGACAGAGATCGCAAACAAGATGAGACTTTTAAAGCTTCATGACGATGTGCAGAAGATGCTGATCTCCGGTGCGCTCAGCGCAGGTCATGCAAGAGCACTCTTAGGACTTGAAGTAAAGAAGGATCAGCTGAAGGCAGCAAACGAGATTATTGAAAAATCATTAAGCGTGCGTCAGACCGAAGACCTCGTTAAGAAGATGAACGAGCCGAAAAAGGAAAAGGAAGGCAAGAGCAAGACGGAGGATTCTCTCGAATTTGTTTACAAAGATCTTGAAAAGAGACTTTCCGATTGCCTTGGCACAAAGGTCAAGATCAGCCGCAAGGATAAAAACAAAGGAAAGATCGAAATTAACTACTATTCAGAAGACGAATTAGACAGACTATACGGAATCATTAACAAGGGAGCGAAATAGAGAATGCTGGATATTAAATTTGTTCGTGAAAATGCAGAAGCGGTAAAGGAAAACATCAGAAAGAAATTTCAGGATGCAAAGCTCCCGCTGGTTGACGAAGTGATCTCACTGGACAGAGAAAACCGAGACATCAAGGCGGAAGTAGAGGTCCTCAGAGCCAATAAGAACAAAATCTCCAAGGAGATCGGAAAACTTATGGGGCAGGGTCTTAAGGATGAGGCAGAAAAAGTAAAGGCCGAAGTCGCAAGAGACAATGCAAAGATTGATGAACTCTCCGCCCGCGAAAAAGAAGTCGAGGCAGAACTTAGAGAAAAGATGATGATCATCCCGCAGATGATCGACCCATCTGTTCCGATCGGGAAAGATGACAGCGAAAATGTTGAAATCGAAAAATTCGGTGAGCCAATTGTTCCGGATTATGAGATCCCGTATCATACAGAGATCATGGAAAGCTTTAACGGCATCGATTTAGATTCCGCCCACCGCGTAGCCGGCAACGGATTCTACTATCTGATGGGAGATATCGCAAGACTCCACAGCGCAGTTATCGCATACGCAAGAGATTTCATGATCGACCGCGGATTCACATACTGCGTTCCGCCGTTCATGATCCGCAGCAATGTTGTTACCGGCGTTATGAGTTTTGCGGAGATGGATGCCATGATGTACAAGATCGAAGGCGAAGACCTTTATCTGATCGGAACGAGTGAGCATTCCATGATCGGAAAATTTATCGGCCAGATGATCGAGGAAGAGCAGCTGCCGATCACCATGACAAGTTATTCTCCTTGCTTCCGTAAGGAAAAAGGTGCGCATGGACTGGAAGAGAGAGGCGTATACCGTATTCACCAGTTCGAAAAACAGGAGATGATCGTTGTCTGCAAGCCGGAAGAGAGCAAAATCTGGTATGACAAATTATGGCAGAATACCGTAGACCTGTTCCGCTCCATGGAAATTCCGGTCAGAACCTTAGAGTGCTGCTCGGGTGACCTGGCAGATCTGAAGGTAAAATCCTGTGACGTAGAAGCATGGTCTCCACGACAGAAGAAATATTTCGAGGTTGGAAGCTGTTCGAACTTAGGCGATGCACAGGCAAGACGTCTGATGATCAGGGTCAAAGGAAAAGAGGGCAGATATTTAGCTCATACACTGAACAATACCGTTGTTGCTCCGCCAAGAATGCTGATCGCATTCCTCGAAAATCATCTGCAGGCAGATGGAAGCGTAACGATTCCGGAAGTCCTCAGACCATACATGGGCGGCAAGGAAGTTCTTGTTCCGAATAAATAATGCTACTTACTCCTTGTGAAAACAAGGCTTGCCTCCTTAGTTAAATGGATATAACAAGCCCCTCCTAAGGGCTAGTTGCAGGTTCGATTCCTGCAGGGGGTGTTTGCCGAAAGGCAGAAATTAAAGAAAGACCGATACAGGCAAATGTGTAAGTGGATGCGCGAAAGAGCAGACATGATGCACACACAGAAGAAAGGGAAAATCATGAAAAAATCAAGAAAAATCATGAGCATTGTATTGGCAGCAGTTCTTGCTTTTGCAATGTTCGCACTTGCTGCATGCGGAAGTTCCGATAATGGCGGAGCAGCACCGGCAGGCAGCGGCAGTGCAGCACCGGCAGGCGGCGAAATTGTAATCGGCTCAACCGGTCCGTTAACAGGAGATGCTTCTTCCTATGGTATTTCTGTTCAGCAGGGTGCTCAGCTTGCAGTTGATGAGATCAACGCAGCCGGCGGTGTTGGCGGATACACACTGAAATTCTCCATGAAAGACGACAAGGCAGCAGCAGCTGACGCATCCACAGGATATGACCTTCTCTATGATGAGGGAATGGTAATCTCCATCGGTTCCGTAACCAGTGGATCCTGTGTCGCATTCGGACAGAAAGCAGCTCAGGACGGTCTGTTCTTCATCACTCCGTCTGCATCCAGTGCTGATGTTGTAGCAACTGGTGATACTGCATTCCGCGTATGCTTCGGCGATCCGGATCAGGGAACTCTTGCAGCAGAAGAGCTGACAGGTAAGTTCACTAAGATCGGATGCATCTATGATACTTCTGATACATATTCCACAGGTATCTATGCAGCATTCGAGGAAGCTATGAAAGCAAAAGGCGTTGAGTACGAAGTTCGTACTTTCGATGCTGACAATAAGAAAGACTTCTCCTCTCAGGTAGAAGCGCTCAAAGACTGCGAAGTTATTTTCTGCCCGTTCTATTACACAGAAGCAAGCCTTGTTGCAAGAGCTTGTGCTGCAAAAGAGTTAGATAACATCGTACTTTTCGGCTGCGACGGATTTGACGGTTTAGCTCCGATCCTTGACGAGAACGTTAAGAACCCGATCAGCCAGATCACTCCGTTCGATGCAGAAGGAACCGAAGAAAACGTTAAGAGTTTCGTAGAAGCATATGAAACAAAATATGGCGCAACTCCGGACCAGTTCGCAGCAGACGGATATGATGCAATCTATGTTATCGCTGAGATCTTTGAAAAAGCTGGCGTTCCGGCTGAATTAGATATTGCTACAGTAGGCGAGCTTGCAACGAAGACGATCACAGATCCTTCCTTCTCCTTTAACGGAGTTACCGGATCCATGACTTGGGATGCAACTGGTGCCTGCACAAAAGTTCCGATCATCAAGGAGATCAACTAACTCCTTCGGATCAGATTTCGCAAACTAAGTAAACAATGGTGTGCCGGAATCTTTTAAAGATTCCGGCCGCCATATCGGTCTGTCTGTAATAATCATGAACCGGCCGGTTCATAGTTATTACAGATTTGCTGATTTTACGAAGACCCGCAAACAGAGCAAAATACGTGAGGAGAGAATTATGGTTATTGCAATTGACGGCCTTAGCTTAGGCGCCATATATGCACTGATCGCTCTTGGATATACCATGGTCTATGGTATCGCTAAGATGCTGAACTTCGCTCATGGTGATGTCATCATGGTCGGTGCATATATGATCTACACGATGTGCACCTTAACCTGGACGACAGGATCTATCCCGATCTGGCTTGGCGCTTTGATCTCATTTGTCGTTGCAGTTGTTGTCTGCACCGTACTTGGCATCGTAATTGAGAAGGTGGCCTACAAACCGTTGCGTGGCGCATCGCCTTTAGCGGCGCTGATTACAGCGATTGGTGTCAGTTATCTGCTACAAGGTGTTGCACAGCTGATCTGGGGCGCAGATCAGAGAACAATCTCGATTTTAGATCGTCTCGGAAACATTCATGCAGGTTCCATTACGATCAAATGGAGCAGTGTGGTCACCTTAGTCTGTGGTGCGATCATCATGGTAGGCTTGACCTTGTTTGTTAAGAAGACAAGAACCGGACGTGCGATGCTGGCTGTTTCAGAAGATAAAGGTGCTGCACAGATGATGGGTATCAACGTTAACAAGATCGTATCCATCACCTTTGCGATCGGTTCCGGTCTTGCAACCTTTGCAGCGCTGTTCTATCTGCCGACGACTTCCATCAGCCCGACGCTCGGAGCAATGCCGGGTATCAAAGCTTTCGCGGCAGCGGTCATCGGAGGTATCGGATCGATCCCTGGTGCAATGGTTGGTGGAATCCTTCTTGGAGTTGTAGAAGTTGTCTGCAACAGTATTGAAGGTGTAGCTAGTTATACGACAGCAATCGAGTTCGCTTTGCTGATCATCATCCTTCTTGTAAGACCAATCGGTCTTCTTGGAAAGAAGAGAAGGGTCAAGGTGTGATATGGCAGAGATGACAACGAAAAACAAAAATATTTTCCAGAACGGAAAATGGAAAAACTATATCAACTATGTGGTTATCATTGTCGCACTGATTCTCTTCATTATATTAAATGAGACAATTGGTTTAAAACGTGGTGACCTTAGTGCACTTTCCCGTATCGCATTCAGTATGATCCTTGCAGTTTCCCTGAACCTTGTAGTTGGTTTCTTGGGAGAGCTGTCCTTAGGACATGCGGCGTTCATGTGTGTCGGAGCATACCTTGGATGTTTTGCGGCAAACATCATGCATGAAAATACGGCAATGCCGGATCTGGTCGTAGTTATCATTTCCATGCTGATCGCCGGAATCGT
>CAMODY010000106.1 GCA_946611595.1 uncultured Clostridia bacterium
GCAAACTTCTGATCGCGCAGGCAGCCGAACTTGATGAACGGGCTGATGTCATCCCAATACTTCTCATATTCCTCTTTTTCGACCTTATACATGCCGCTTAATTTATCAGCGACCTTCTTTGTAATATAATCAGAGATCTTGGTTACGAAACCATCATTCTGAAGCGCACTTCTGGATACGTTCAGCGGAAGATCCGGACAATCGATCACACCCTTTAAGAGCATTAAGAATTCCGGAATGACTTCTTTGATGTTATCGGCAATAAATACCTGGTTGTTATAAAGCTTGATCGTACCTTCTAAGGTATCATAGCTGTTGTTTAACTGCGGGAAGTAAAGAATTCCCTTGAGGTTAAACGGATAGTCCATGTTCAAATGGATCCAGAACAACGGCTCCTTGTAGTCATTAAAGACTCTTCGGTAGAAATCAACGTAGTCTTCTTTGGAGCAGTCGTTCGGGTGTTTGGTCCACAGAGGATGCGGATCATTGATCGGCAGCGGAGCTTCCGGCTCTTTTGCTTCGCCCTCTTCACCGTCCTTCTTCTCTTCTTCCTTACCGATTTTTTCCGTATTTACGAAATAGATTTCTTCCGGCATAAAGCTGCAGTATTTATTAAGGACTTCTTTTACTCGGTACTCGTTGCTGTACTCATAGCAATTCTCGTTCAGATACAGCGTGACCTCAGTACCGACATTCTCTTTATCGGAATCGCTCATCTCAAACTCTGTACCGCCATCGCATTCCCAATGAACGGCTTTTGCGCCTTCCTGATAAGACAGAGAATCAATCGTAACCTTATCTGCAACCATAAACGCAGAATAGAAACCAAGACCAAAGTGTCCGATGATCTGGTCGTCATTTGCTTTGTCTTTATATTTCTCGAGGAAATCTGTAGCACCGCTGAATGCGATGTTATTGATGTACTCTTTGACTTCATCTGCCGTCATACCGATACCGTTATCGATAAAACTCAGAGTCTTCTTGGTAGGGTTGGCTACGACCTGAATCTCAAAATGGTTTCCTTCCGGGAACTGATACTCGCCCATCACCTCGAGTTTTCTAAGTTTGGTGATCGCGTCGCATCCATTTGAGATCAATTCTCTCATGAAAATATCCTGATCGTTATAGAGCCATTTTTTAATAATAGGGAATATATTTTCGCTGCTAATAGATAAGCTTCCCTTTTCTGTTGCCATGTGAATCACTCCTTTTGTAAAAAGTAACGGGAATCTTTGCACAAAGCAAAATCAATCCCGAAAAGTATTTTAGCACTCTTTGCATAAGAGTGCTAGTAATATTTCATGAATTCTTTGTGAAGCTGACGAAAATGCCTGTTTACTCCTGTACTCTGGTCAGAAATCTGGTCATCTGATCATCCCAGGCATATTCCAGACTTTTATCCATCGTGAATTCCTTCATGGAAGTGCCCGTTGTGCAGACCAGTTTTCCTTCCTGGAAGTTAACATTTAAGAACAAGGCATTTACCTGGATTGGTTCGTAGTCAAGCCCCGCGCTGTCAAGGAAGTTTAAAACAGTTTCAGATGGCATCATAAAAACAATTTTAAAACGGAGCGGCACCTTTTGGCCTTTAATGATTTCGTAGCATAAAGGACGCAGCTTTTTCCAAAAGACTGTCCCTTCTTTATTTTCCGGCATCGCAAGCTCTGCCTCGCCCATGAACTCACGGTTGATATGACCATCAATCGTGATGTTTGTGATCGTGCTGAATGCTGCTTCTGTTACTAGAAAACCGTCAAAGGTCTCCCTCGCAAACAGATGGGTTGTAAAGCTTTTGATGTTTTCGATCTCGATAGATTTCATAAGATTTCTCCCGCTTCCGTCATTCAGATTCTTTCTGCTAACGAATATCCTAACACCCTAAAAAGTAGACAGCAAGCGGTTTACAGAAAAAGATAATAAAGATTCCCAAAATATACCCATTTCAGGAAATACAGCATGATCATTACATCGGTGATAAACAAAAAAACATTGAAATCCCTAGGGAAATCAATGTTTTTCAGACCAGCCACAAACGGGATTCGAACCTGCGACCCCTTCATTACGAGTGAAGTGCTCTACCGACTGAGCTATTGTGGCCTGTGCGTTAAAAAACGCGCTTAAATAAAATATCATATAATAATAGATATTTCAAGAAAAAATGACTCGAGTGAAGTGATCTTATTCTACTTCCTCATACTCACTAGTCTCCGGAGATACCGGACCTTCGTGAGTCAGTTTTCCATCAGATCCGCATTCAGGGCATTTTCCGAAATCTTCCCCGAACTCACCGATCAGATCAACTGCATATTTATATTTCTTGCTGCATTTGTTGCAGACATAGCACATGTACTGAGCACCCCAGGTCATGTTTGTTCTCCTTCCTTTGTTGCCCAAGGAGTCTTTCAAGACTACCCTGCTTGTTTGAAAGAAACGGACCGGAACAGATCCGGTCCGTTTACAGTTTTAGCTAATAAAGATTGATCTTAAAAATCAATTATGCCTGGAACGGAGGCAGGTTCAGCATCTCACGAGCTTCTGCCGGAGTAGCAACCTCACGACCATACTCTTTGATAACACGAACTGCTCTCTCAACGAACTGCTTGTTGCTGTCTGCAAGAACGCCCTTGCTGTAAAGAACGTTGTCTTCCATACCAACACGGATATGTCCGCCAAGTGCAACTGCACCATAGAGCATTTCCATAGCGCTGTGGCCAACGCCGAAGCAAGACCATGTGAAGTTCTCAGCACCAACTAATTTCTCAGCTTCTTCTTTCATGAATACCAGGTTCTTCATTGTACCTGTGATACCATTTGCGCAGCCCATGCAGAACTGGAAGTGTACAGGAGTTTTAAGAACGCCTTTTTTGATGTAGTATGCAGCGTTAGCGATCATACCAGGATCAAATGCTTCGATTTCCGGTTTAACGTTCAGTTCCTGGAACAGATGTCCGCAATCCTCAAGGAATTTCGGGCTGTTGATGAACAGACCACTGTTCAGCCAGTTCATAGAACCGCAGTCATAAGAAGCCATTTCCGGTTTTAACTCTTTAACGTGAGCAACACGGATCTCGTCATCAGCGTGGATGTCGCCAGATGTTGTCATGTTAACGATGATATCGCAATCTTTGTGAGCTCTGATGAGTTCATAAGTCTTTTTGAATCTTACAGGATCCATGATTCCGTTTCCGTCATCATCTCTCATGTGGATATGTGCAACTGCAGCACCAGCTTTCCAGCACTCGTAAACGTCTTCAGCGATTTCTTCCGGAGTCATCGGAACGTTCGGGTTGTCTTTCTTTTTCGGCCATGCGCCTGTAGTTGCAACTGTGATAATTGTTTTGTTCTTTAATGCTTTTGCATCTGCCATTGTAAAAATCCTCCATAACTACAAAAAATTTAGCTAAACTTAGAAATTCCCTATTGAATTTCCACTACTCTTTATAACACTTTGTATCCTTTTTTTCAAGGAAAAGAAAGACGACAATTATACCCTTTTTTGTCGCTAAAAAAAATAATTTTTCAGAATAAAATAACTGTAGATTCTTCCGTCGAAAGTTACTAAGCTCGCTGCACGTCTGATAAACAGCTCCGGTCTGCGGTGCGTAGCAAGTAGCGCTCCTCGACCTGCGCATCAGCCGCACAGCTTGCTAAGTACTTTCGCAAGTCAGAATCCTACAGTTATTCTTATTCTGAAACCAGTATGTTCTATGCGAAATAAAGATTTAAATACGGTGAATGAACAGTCCGCTTTGGAGTTTTGGCTCGAACCAGGTTGACTTAGGAGGCATGACTTTGCCTTCATTCGTAACATTGATCAGTTCCTCCATGGAAGTCGGATAAAGCGCAAATGCTACCTTCATATCTTCCCTGCAGCGCTTCTCTAATTCGTTCATTCCGCGGATGCCGCCTACGAAATCGATACGGCTGTCGGTTCTTGGATCTTTGATTCCCAGAATCGGTCCTAAAATATTATCCTGTAACATCGACACATCGAGACATCCGACTGCGTCGTGCTTTAAGATGCCTTCTGTTGCGCGAACACGGTACCAGCGTCCTCCAAGATGCATTGCGATCTCACTCTTATAGCGCGGCTGGTAAACACCATGGCGTCTTTCTCGTGCCGTAAAGAACTTCGTAACCTTCTTGACACGGAATCCTGCTTTTTCCAAAGCAGCTAAAAACTCTTTGGTCTTCATTCCATTCAGGTCTTTTACAACACGGTAATATGGAAGAACTAAGAGTTGGTCTTTCGGAAACGCAACCGCCATAAAGTAGTTAAACTCTTCCGTTCCGTCATAATCCGGATGAAGCTGGCGGCGCTGCTGGCAAACTCTTGCAGAGCTTGCGCTTCTATGATGGCCGTCTGCGATATACATGCTATCAACAGCTTTAAAAGCTTCTGTGATCTTCTGTACCTTCACCGGATCATCGATTTTCCAGACGATCTGGCGGACATTATCAATAGAAATAAAATCGTAGATTGGCTCCTTATGTGTCGCCTGTTCTAAGATTCGTTTTGTCTCATCGATCTCGTTGTAGGCTAAGAACACAAGGCCCGTCTGAGCAGAACAAATGTCGATGTGTCTTGTACGATCATCTTCTTTTTCCGGTCTCGTAAACTCATGCTTCTTGATGACATTATTCAGATAATCATCAACAGCAAAGCAGGCAACAAGGCCTGTCTGGGTTCTGCCGTTCATGATCTGGCGGTAGATATAATAACAGTCTCTGTCATCGACTGTGAAAATTCCTTTTTTGATGTTTTCCTCGATCAGAGCTCTCGCCTTTTCATAGACCTTGTTGTCGTACATATTGGTGTTTTTCGGGAAAGTTGTCTCCGGTCTTACAATCTTAAGGAAAGACATCGGATTTTTAAGGACAAGCTCTCTCGCTTCCTTCTGGGAATAAACATCATAAGGAAGGGATGAAACTTTCTCTACATATTTTGGCTGCGGCCGGATGGCCTTAAACGGTTTGATTGTTACCATAGGTTCACCTTTTTATTCCATAATAACAAACTACAGGTGTGCCAATATATAGCACACCTGCAATCACAATTCAAATATTATTTACAGATTACTCTGACTTTGAGCACACCATCAAGTGCTTTGATCTTATCTTCAGCGCCATCCGCATTCGCAACATCAAACATGGAATAAGCATAATCGCCTCTTGCCTTGCTGATCATATTGCCAGCTTCAAGGTCTGCTGCCTTTAAGATATCTGCTGCTGTAAGGGAAGCCTTATGTGCAACACAGATTCTGCATCCACTTACTGCCCCAAGATCTGCTGCCGGATAGTTAACAGAATTCTTGATGTTACCATTTTCAATAAAGTCGGTAACTTCTTTCACTGCCATGATCGCGCAGTTATCTTCGCTCTCTTCCGTGGACGCTCCAAGATGCGGAATGAGGATCGTATTCTTCATCTGGCTTGCACCTGCTGTCGGGAAGTCGCATACATATTTCGCAACTTTACCAGACTCTAAAGCAGCTGCCATATCAGCTTCATTTACCAGAGTATCTCTTGCAAGGTTGATCACAACGATGCCATCTTTGCATTTTGCAAGAAGGTCTGTGTTGATCATGCCCTTTGTGGACTCTAATGCCGGAACATGGATCGTGATCATGTCTGCATCTTTTACTAGATCTTCCAAAGTATCTACGATTTTCACTTCATCTTTCAGCTGTGCCTTCATCGCATCGCTCAGGAATGCATCATAGCCGGAAACATCCATGCCAAGGTCAACAGCAACATTGGCAACCTTTACGCCGATTGCGCCAAGACCGATAACGGCAAGTTTTTTTCCAAAGACTTCGTGTCCTACGAATCTCTTCTTTTCTTTTTCTGTAAGAGCTGCAATATCCGGATCCTCTGCTCTTGCCTTTGTCCAGCCGATACCGCCTACTACGTCACGGATACTTGCGATTGCTGCAAAAACAAAAAGTTCTTTAACGCCATTTGCATTTGCGCCCGGAGTATTAAATACAACAATACCCTGGTCTGCGCATCTATCGAGCGGAATGTTGTTGACACCGGCACCAGCTCTTGCAACAGCAAGCAGTTCCGGTTCAAATTCCATCTCATGCATCTTTGCACTTCTTACTAAGATGATCTCAGCAGCTTC
>CAMODY010000107.1 GCA_946611595.1 uncultured Clostridia bacterium
TTGCATATTGTTAATAGTTAGCTTTTAAAGATAACAACAAAAAGGTTGTGGCTGTCAGGCCACAACTTTTGTTTTGTTTCAAAACGGGAATATGATAAGGTGAAGTTGGAAAGATATACAATAAAACTACTGGAGGTTCAGAAATATGATTGATTATGTAGC
The DNA here is from genome assembly GCA_946611595.1 of uncultured Clostridia bacterium. GTDB lineage: Bacteria > Bacillota > Clostridia > Lachnospirales > Lachnospiraceae > RGIG5612. The sequence continues at coordinate 163 of CAMODY010000107.1, forward strand.
AAGAAGCGGAGCGTTATTAAAAGACAAAAAGGCACAGGCAGCTTTGATTCTTTGCGAGCAGGGAATCGGTGAAGGCTGCAAGGATGTCGCAGCGCTTTATGTAAATGAAGGTATCGCCTATCTTTATATGAACCAGTTTGAAAAATCTCTGGAGATGTTTGATAAAGCCTGTGAGCTGGATCCGACTGATGGAGATGCACAGTACAATCGTTCTATGGCGATCCGCTCCATGCAGAAGCATGAGGAGGCGCTTGCAAACTATGAGACGACCTTTGAAAAGTTCCCGAATCATTTCTATAACCTGATGAACTGCGGAAATGTCAGAAGACGTTTCGGAAAATATGATGAAGCGATTGAAATGTACCAGAGGGCATTAGACCAGCAGCCGGACAGCTGGGAGCTGATCTATAACATTGCCTGCTGCAAGATCCTTCAGGGGAAATATGAGGAAGCACTTGATCTGGTCAATAAAGGACTGGAACTGAATGATGATTTCGGTGAGCTTTATTATTGCAAGGCAATCTGCCTGAAGAACCTGGGAGATGAAGCTGGTAAAGAGGAAGCTTATAATATCGCGATCAAGTATAAACCGGAAGACGACCGTCCGCCTCATGGATGGGGTCCGCATCCGGAAGAACTCAAAGAACCTCATGGTCCATGCATGAGAAGCGAAGTTATCAAAGGAATATAACAGAATAAAAAGAACAAACAACAAACTGCCGGTCTTAATGACCGGCAGTTTTTAAAAAGAAGAGGTGAATTATTTAGCAAATAGCTTTTTTAAGGCTTAAGTAGCTTTGACTATTTTGCCTCTTTATCTTTATTCAGGTTTGCAAGGATAGCTGCCTTCTTAGCTTCTGCGGACGGTGATTTTACGATACAAGCGTTGTAATCCTGATATACTTTCAGTTTTTCAGGAATCTCGTCTTTGTGCGGCATGTAGCGGTTCATTAAAACTTCACCGATCTCATCGCCGTGTGCTTCAAGGCCACATGGTTTGGTGTGGTTTTCATGCTGTTCCTCTTCCGGCCATTCGATCTTCATCTCATCGCCGTCCATTACGATGTGACCATGGGTTCCGCAGATTGCACACCATACGTCTTTTTTCTTCGGGTTAAAGAGCATAGCGTTGAAGTGGCAGGATGGGCAGACATCTTCATCACTTGGCTCACCCCTCCAGCTGTGATCATTATCAAGTACAGCCTGAGCGAGGTTGCGGCCTAACAGTTTTGCACGCTCGATATATGCGTCATCAAGGGTAGCTGCACCTGGATTTGCAATACCTGTAACATTCATGAAATCTACAACATCCGTGGATGCTGAGAAGCAGGTGGAGTAGAGGCTCGGGATACCCATAGAAACCCAGTGGCTTGATAAAGCACCGCCGACACTGATCAGAGCGCCCGGACGGGATTTTACTCTGCCTTCAGCCCACTTCGGGGTACCAAAACGGCTCATCATAACAGCATCGATCTTTGGTCCAAAAACTCTGTCACGGAATGCAAATGTCATGGAAGAACCAGTTGTAGAGTAGACCGGACCTGCCATTAAGAATCCGTCACAATCTAAGAATTTATCAATTAAAAATGCTGCATCGTCTTTTCCATGAACGCATTTTGTCGGATCATCCATTGCTGCACAGAACTGTCCGGAACATGCGGTACATGGGTAAATGTCCATGTCACGAAGTCTTACGAGTTCGACTTCCAGTCCCATTTTTTCAGCTTCCATTAAAGCTGCCTTTGTAAATACTTCACAGTTTCCATCTTTTCTTCCGGCGCTGACTGCTAAAATTTTCATATGTAATTCCTCCTTGATATTGATCTATGATACTTACGATTCTAATTTTCTGATATATTTTGCAACGTTATCGCCGGCCATGCGTCCGGTATTAACAGCATAACCCATGGTGTTGCCAGGGAGTTTGTACAGATATGTTCCTGCATAAATATCGCAGGTATCGGTACCGGCTGCATAAAGACCTTTGATCGGGCGATAGTCCGGATCTAAGACCTGAGTCTTGTGGTTGATCTGAATTCCACCGAGGCTTCCGTATGCGGAAAGCGCAATCGCGCCACCCCAAAGCTTGCCTTCGATCTTTCTCATATATTTGTGGTCTTTATTAAAGACATCGTCATAGCCTTCGTCGCAGAGTTCGTTGTATTCTTCTAATGTCTCACGGAAGGTCTCAAGATCGATACCAAAGAATTCGCAAAGTTCTTCGTCGGTAGCATCTGTAATATATGATTTCTCTGGAGCAAGCTCTTTCGCGGTCTCAAGCTGATCTTTCAGATAGTCCATGGTATTTCCAAAGATAGAGCCTGCAATACCTGCCCAATCAAGACCATTGCGGTAGTAGTATTTCACGAGCTTATCAGAAGCGATCATGATCGCAACGCGTTGCGGCTGACGTCTGATGACATTTGCCAGGATTGCCGGGTTTTCTGAGTATGCTTCGTTCATAACACGCTCGCCGGAAAGGTTCACTAAGAGGTTTGGCTGGTTAAAGATGTTTGCAAGAGCAAAGCACTCATCCGGAACACGGGTCTTGGTGTTTGTTTCCATATCGATGCGGCCCTTCATAGCACCAACTTCCCACGCTAGACGCAGTCCGTCACCTTTCAGCCCTGGAATCGCAAAGTTGAACATATCTTTACCAAAGGTAAAACCACATTCTTCTTTGATCATTTCCGGATTGTCACCGAAACCGCCGGTAGCAATGATAACTGCTTTAGCCTCGACCTCGATCTCTTCGCCGTTTTCTTTCTGTGCGATCAGGCCTGTGATATGGTCGTCCGTCTTAAGGATCTTCTTAACAGCAGTATTTGTATGGACTTCGGTTCCAAGCTCGATCGCTCTTTCCAAAAGACGTTTATTCATTGTAGATGCAGCACGCATTCCGCCCGGTTTTCCGCCGCCTTCCGGAGTGACCATGTGCCAGGTGTTCCAGCTTCCGGCATAGAACTTGCCGACTTTACCGAATTCAACACCCATGTCCTCGAGCCAGTCGATCGTATCGCCGGACTGCCAGAAATAGTCATGAACAAGACGGGCATCGCAGTTCCAATGAACATACTCCATGAATTCCTCGAAAACTTTTTCCTTTGTTAGCTCACTCATTTCAGCCTTCTGTACGCGGCTTTCTACGCCGAAAGGACCGCCGCCCATGTTTGCTGCGCCACCGCACATAGCAGCTTTTTCAAAGCCAACAACCTTCAGATCGTTTTCTGATGCAGAAACGCAGGCTGCAAGTCCCGCAGGACCTAAACCGACGACTGCAACATCTGCTGTGATTTTAGTCATAGTATTCCTCCTAAATATATTCGCTTTGCAAGTCGCAAACTATGATCTTGTACTAGCAAAGCATACAAATAAAAAGTGCTAATCTCTTAACTAAAGATTAGCACTTCACATTTCTAATGAGAAACAAATAAAGAAGAATTTCAAAACAACCAAATAGTTGTAGCTCATCAGGACTTGTTTAGCGTTGCTAAAACAATAAATATATTAGGGTTGCTTATTTCGTCGTAAGGAGAAGTCCTAAACGGTCTTTTTCTGCATTTTCAAATTCATGAGCCAAAAAGTCGGCAAAGGCTTCCGAGTAGGATTTACCCAGGTTTTCATTCCAGACACAGACAATATTATTCATAATGCCGGTAGGTACGGTTGCGATATTGCTTTCATATGGAGCGCGGGCCATGACAGAACCCAGGATGATTCCTTCGCCTCTTGCTACTGTCTCTAAAGCTTTAGGGGCATCCGATACAATAATGATAGAGCGGGGCTCAAGACCAAAGTTTTCAATATCCCGCATAATGCTGTCCCTGGTTTCAAAGAAGTTGTTGCTGGTAACGCCGGCGACAAAGGCATCGTGTTTAAACTCCATATAATCAACGCCCGGTTTATATTTAGGATGATTCTTTGATACGAGAAGTGCAGCCTCTAAATGGTAGATGGGTTTAATGATCAAGCCGGGAAGGTTCTGTACGAAACGGTCGATCGTAACGAGCATATCTACATCACGGGCCAGGAGGCGTTCAATCCCAAATGCAGGGGTGTCAAAAGCAAGTTCCACGTTTGCGGTGTACTCGGTCCCCGGAATTGTGAACGGGTGCATACGCTTTACCGGCTCAAAATCCGGCTGGTTTAAAGTGAGAATAGAGAAACGGTTATTGGCCTGATGATAGTCTTCCAAAAGAGAGCGGCAGTCTTTTAAAAACTGCTTGTTCAGTTCTAAATACTTCTTTCCCCAAGGGGTGATCTGAACATTGTGAGGGTTTCTATAAAATAAAGGAAATCCCACTTTAGATTCTAATTTTGAGATATTTTTGCTGACAGCCTGTTGAGAAATATAGAGCTGTTTTGCTGTTTCGCTGAAGTTCAGTGTCTCGGCAAGATTAAAAAAACATTCCATCTGAACGTCCAAAGACATAATTCTTCCTCCTCTCCCCACAAAAGATAGTAGCACAGCAATTTTTTGACTTCAACAACTTTTTGGTTGTAGCCTTTCTGTTTTATTTGATGTTTCCATTACATTGGCAGTTTTTTTACAATCAAATCAGAAAGCAGAAAGGGAGAACTCTGTGCCTTGGAGAGGCAGAGAAGATCCCTGTAAGCAGCAATGTAGTCTAATAACACAGAAAACGAGGTGAACAGATTGGAAAAAGAGATTATTTGGATACCTGAAGAGTTTGACGGCGAAACAATCGAAGTTGCCTATCGTAAAGGTGTTCCGGGTAAGACCAAAGAAGAAATGGAAGCGATGATCGCAAGAGGCGAGAGACCGCATCTGTTTAACTTCTGCGGAAAACTGAACCCGAGAACCTACAGCCCGGAAGAGGGCATCATCTGTATGCAGGATGTTGCTACCAAACTTCGGGACGGCACAACGATCTATTCCGACATCTACATGCCGGATGAACCTGGCAAGAAGTTCCCTCTGCTGATTTCATGGAGCCCGTTCTCCAAACGTCCGGCAGAAGGAATGCAGGAATGGAAACTCATGGGAGTTCCGCCAGGAACAGTATCTGAAATGGCAAAATTTGAATCCACTGACCCGGGCTACTGGTGCCACATCGGTTATGCCGTTGCAAACGTAGACCCGAGAGGTGTTGGTAACTCCGAAGGCAATGTAGAGCAGTATGGTCCGCAGGGCGCACGAGATGGCTATGATTACATCGAGTGGGCAGCTGAGCAGGACTGGTGCAGCGGAAAGATTGCTCTTTTCGGTAACTCCGGTGTTGCTATGAGCGCTGCAAGAATCGCAGCAGAGCAGCCGCCACACCTTACCTGTGTTGCTCTTTGGGAGCTGACCTCCGATATGTACAGAGAATCTCTGGCAGTCGGCGGCATCATGGCTCCGTCCTTCAACGAAGATATCCTTGCCGGCATCGCATGCAAGAACTACATCGAAGATCTTCCGACGATGGCAGCAAAATATCCGCTGATCAACAAATATTGGGAGAGCAAGATCGTGAAATGGGATAAGATCCGCATTCCGACCTATGTTTGCTCCGGATGGTGCCATATCCACCTGAGAGGATCTCTGGAGACCTTCAGAAGAATCCGTTCCGGTAAGAAATGGCTCCGCGCCCACAGAGAATTTGAGTGGCCGGATACATACGAGAGAAGCAATGTTGCTGATCTGACCGCATTCTATGATCGTTATCTGAAGAACATCCGCAACGGCTGGGAGTTTACACCGAAGGTACGTGTCGATGTTATGGATGCATATGATTATGACTACGCGGTCAAACGTGTGGAAGATAACTGGCCGATCAAGAGAACGGAATACAAAAAGATTTATCTGGATGCTTCTAATATGGGCACAAGCCTTGAAAAACCGTTCGAGAAAGAAGCAGAAGTTTCTTATGATCCGAAGACCGAAAGCGTTATCTTCGATTACAAGTTTGAAGAAGATAC
>CAMODY010000108.1 GCA_946611595.1 uncultured Clostridia bacterium
TTTGCATATCAATAGAGACTGCCGCCCGCAAGCAGCAGTCTCTGAATAGAAAAATGAACTTTTTAAGTTTTGAATTAAACTTCGATGGTCGGGAATTTGATCTCTTTGTATTTTGCAATCTTTTCTTTAACGGTCGGATCCTCTTCCATCTGTTTAAGGAATGCGATTCTTGTAGCAACGATCTCATCTAAATGATATCCACGAGCTTCATCAACGTTACGGTCTCTGCAAAGTCCGTTCTCAGCAAGAACGAAGTTACCATCTTTCAGCTCAAGACCTGCGCCGCAAACTGCACATTCATACGGGAATTTGATTCCATCCCAGTGCTCATCGCCTCTGAATACAAGACCGCCGTGGCAGTTCGGGCAAAGACCGAAGTCCGGATCGCCGAGCCATGTACGCTCTTCAACCGGAGTCTGGATTGCTTTTACGATGTTCTCGCCCATCTTGTGAACTCTGTCGATGTGATCCTGACGGACAACGATGTTACCAGGACGGCCAACTCTGGTTACCAGATACTGGTCAACAACTCTTACAGAGTTTGTGAACATGGTTGCGCCAAGAACTTCAAGACCGAATCCCTGCCAGTCGTGGCAAGATCCGCCGACTGCGATAAGACCTGCTACCATGTTCGGGTTTTCTTTTACTGCACCGATCTTTAATCTGAATGCAAGCTCATATGCTAAGAATCTCTGAGCAAATTTCAGATATAAGGAACTTGGTGTAAGGTCATATGTCGGACATCCGACGATAAGACCGTTGCAAGTCTGGAATACATCCATGATCTTATCCATATCGTCTTTGTTCTTCAGAACGCAGCCCGGATAATCTTTTCTCTTGCCCATTGCTACATCGCCCATCATCATTGTGCAGGACTCGCATCCTGTACATGGAAGGATGTTGTAATCAAACAGGTTGATAAAAATAACCTCTGCGCCTTTTTCCTGAGCAGCAAGAAGAGCTTCTTTTACTGCAATGTCGCTGTTGCCGTTGTGTCTTCCGGCACTGATACCTAAAACCTTCATACTATTTCTCCTTCATTTGCATTTTTTCTTCTATTAAATACATTGTATAAACGTGCATACAAATTATATCATTAGACATATGGGGGTACAATCGACAAAAATCGAAAATCTGTCTAAAAAAATGAGGGTTTTATGCGAAAAATAAAGGTTTTTTGATTGACGAAGGTGCGATCAGGTTTTACAATACTGCACATGAAACGGGATATTTTTAAAGCGATAACGCAAGACCGCATTATGATCTTAGACGGAGCAACAGGCTCCGGGCTGATTTCTGCCGGCATGCCTGCAAGCGGATGTACAGAACAGTGGGTCTGTGAACACTCGGATGTTCTTGTCAATCTGCAGAAGCAGTATTTAGAAGCGGGCAGCCAGGTCATCTATGCGGCGACCTTTGGAGCAAACCGCGCGCGGCTTGCCTCTCAGGGCCTTGCGGATGAGATCGAGCGTTTTAATACCGTTCCGGTTCAGCTTGCGCGCCAGATCGCAACAGAACGGCAGCATATCGTTGCAGGCGATATCTCCATGACAACGATGATGGCAGATTTTTCCGATGAGGAAGACTTTAAAGAAGTTGTTGATATATATAAAGAACAGATCGGCTATCTGGTGAAGGCCGGAAGTGAGATCTTGGTCGTAGAGACCATGATCAATCTGGATGAAGCAAGGGCAGCCGTTACGGCAGCAAGAGAAGTCTGCGACCTTCCGGTTATGGCATCGATGACGTTTGAAGAAAATGGATTTACGCTCTACGGGGACAGCCCGGAAAAAGCAGCAAAGGTTTTAATGGAAGCCGGTGCAGATGCCGTCGGAGCAAACTGCTCAACGGGACCTGATAAAATGCTTCCTGTGATCGAGAAGATGGCGGATGCGGTGCCGCTTCCGATCATTGCAAAACCAAATGCGGGAATTCCGCATCCGGGTCCGAACGGAACGGTGAAATATGACATGTCTGCGGATGAGTTTGCGGTCTCCATGACACGGATCATCGAAGCGGGTGCCTGCCTCGTCGGCGGCTGCTGCGGAACGACTCCGGACTACATCCGAAAGCTCTGGTTCCTGGTACAGAACATGTCGTTTGAATCAAGAAGATAGATGGTAATTCAATGCCGGCTGCATATCGTAGCTGGCATTTTTTTGTAATAGATATGTAATATCTATATGGTATGATGAATGGAATGGTAACTGTTAACAGATTCCTTTAAAAGGAGGAGTTATGATGAAAAAAACAGCTATATGGAAAGGGCTTGCAGCTTTTGGACTGGTTGCAGTTCTTGTTCTTACATCTGTTCTGGTATTCCATCAGGCGGATAAGACGATTTATGCTGCAGGCGATACCTATCAGGTTGGATCCGAGGCAGAGCTTCAGGAGGCTATCGATAAGTATGCAGACAACGATACGATCAAGCTTACGAATTCTGTTACTCTCATGGATACCCATAACCTGAATTTGACAAAATCAGTAACCCTGGATCTGAATGGACAAACTTTAGCTTCTGCTCCGGAGTACAACATCATCGAATTTGATGCATCCGGAAAAACGCTGACGATCGTAGACAGCGTAGGTGGCGGTATGCTTTTAGGTGATGACAACACGATCCATATTGCAGGAAGCGGCAATAGTGTAGCCGTAAATGGCGGTATCTTAATGACAAACCACCGTCAGACGATTTCCGTAACCGGCGAGAAGAATACGCTCACAGTCAACGGCGGTGAGATCCGCAACGGTATCTGGGGCGCAGGAATGGATCTGGCAGTCGCTGTTCATGGAGGCGTGATCTCAAGTGATGAGACTGCAGTGGAACTTTCCGGTGCAGTAAAATTTGATATGGATGGCGGCGAGATCAAGGCGCATAACCTTGGACTTTCTATCGAGGATGAGCTTTTAACTTCTACGGCAAGCAGCTCGCTGACCATAGAGCCGCAGACGGAGACCCTTCCGACAGAGGAAATTACGGATGATACATCAGAAGATGCTTCGTCCGAAGACGCTTCAGAAGAAGGCTCTGAAGAGAGCGGAGAAGATACTTCGGAAGAGACCAGCGAAGAAACAACGCCGGAAGAGACCACCACCGAAGAACCGACAACGGAAGAGCCGACCACAGAACAGCCAACACCTCCGGCTCCGAAGCATAATACAAATGCGACGATCAATATCAGCGGCGGCAGCATTACTTCTGAATATGACTCGGCGATCTTCCTTCCGGAAAAAGGAACGATGATGATCTCCGGCGGTACGATCACAGGACATACGGCAGTTTATCTGCAGTCCGGTCTTACCACGATCACGGGCGGTACCTTTATTGCAAACGGCGAAGCAACCCAGTTTGCAGATACCGGTGATTACTCCGGCTGTACCGCAACAGGTGATGCGATCGTAGCAGAGGCATGTGAAAATGATGCGGGACTGGTACAGCTTGCGATCACGGGCGGAACCTTCATCAGCCAGTATGGAAAGCCGGTTGCAAGTTATCAGGCATCCGACGGTCCGGCATGGGCGGACGATACCGCAAAACGTATTGGCGGATTTGTTTCCGGCGGATGGTTCAGCACGAAGGTTGCAAATGCCGGTGATGTATATACACAGGATATTCTTGCAAAAGGCTTAAGTGCAACGGAAGCCTGCACAGCAGAAGAAGGCGCGCCGGAAGGTGCTCCGTTCTCACTCGGATATCAGATCAGCTTCAACGCAAACGGCGGCGACGAGATCAAAGATATCTATGTTGCTCCGCTTGGAGATGCAGCACATCTTGGAAAACTGAAAGCGTTCCCGACTCCGAAACGCGCAAACTGCAACTTCAAAGGCTGGTTCGATGCTGCAACAGGCGGCAAAGAAGTAAAGGCCGGCGGTGTTACGGAATTGAAGGCGGATACAACGCTTTACGCACAGTGGGATGTTGTGCAGTACAAGATCAAATATAACTTAGATGGCGGAAAACTTGCGCAGAAGAATCCGGAAACCTATGCGGCTGATTCTGCAGAATTTACGCTGACCAATCCGACCAAGGATGGTTTCTACTTCAAAGGCTGGACAGGCACAGGCCTTAAGGAGCCGACACAGAAGGTAACGATTCCGAAGGGCTCTACCGGTGACCGCGAATACACGGCGAACTGGGGACTTCCGGGCGAAATCAAAAACAGCACGGATGCAAAGACGAATGCCTGCCATGCCCAGATCGATGATACGATCAAAGACCTTGGCGGAGTTGTCTTAAATGCGGAAGACATGAACCGCGTAAAGAACGGCGAGAGCATTGCGATCCAGTTAAAGGCAACGGATGTTTCCACAACCGTAAAGGAAGAGCAGAAAAACATCATTGCACAGGGAATGCCGGAAGGTGATGTGGCAGCAGTTTATCTGGACATGAACCTTTATAAGACGGTGGGTTCCGACCAGCAAAAAGAAGTCACGAACCCGAAAGGTAATATCACGATCACACTTACAGTTCCGGAAAACCTGTGGCCGAAGACTGGCGAGAAGAGATTCTTCAGCATCATCCACCTTCACAACGGCCTGGCACAGAGAGTGGATTCGGTATATGACGCAAGCAAACATACCTTGACGTTTAAGACCTCCGGATTCTCCATCTTTACGCTGACTTATAATGATGAGAAGGCTCCGGAAGATCCGACCACCATTCCGGATGGCGGCGGTAAAGACAAGAAAGAGTCCGGCTCTATTCTTTCAAGCTGGATCTTCTGGGTGATCCTGGCAGTGGTTGTGATTGCAGTCGTTCTGATCGTTGTCCTTACGACGCTTAAGAAAAAACGCAGTCGTACAGACGATGGAGATTATAACGACGATGATTATCCGGATGACAGTGAAGAGTAGGAAGTAAGTTAAGCAGTGGAAATTTTTGATATTTGTAATGAACAGGGGATCCCGACCGGCGAGACCGTAGAGCGGAGCATCGCACACAGGGACGGGATCCCGCATAGAACCGTACATATCTGGATTACCAGAGAATCCGCAGGAAAAAGGCAGATCCTTTTGCAGCAAAGAAGTCTGGAAAAGGATTCCTTCCCGGGACTCTTTGACACATCGTCAGCAGGACATCTTCAGGCAGGAGATGAACCGCTTGAAGCTGCGATGCGGGAGCTGGAAGAAGAGCTTGGCATAAAGGCAGAAGCTGCGCAGTTAAAGTTTGCGGGAACGTTCCATATCTCTTATGAAGTGGAGTTTCATGGCGCGCCGTTTAAGGATAATGAGATCGCCTTTGTATTTGTCTACGATGGGGACGTCGATATCCGGGAGCTTACACTTCAGGAAGAGGAAGTGCAAGGCGTAGAGTGGTTTGATTTGGATGAAGTTTATGAGGAAGTAAAGAACCGTTTTCGTGAACGCTTTTGCGTGCCAATCGAAGGGCTCGATGTTCTGAAAAAATATTTAGGCGACAGACGGCTTGAACAGCAGCTGGCCTTTGCGCTTGAAATCGACAAAGAAAAAGAAATCTACCGCCAGACTCATTTATCCGGGAACGGGAGAAATGAAAATGATGCGGAACATGCCTGGCACATGGCGATCATGGCCTATCTCTTAAAAGAGTATTCCAATGAGCCGATCGATATTGCAAAAGTTATGCTGATGTGTCTGATCCACGATATCGTGGAAATCGATGCGGGCGATACCTACGCATATGACGAGGAAGGGCTCAAGACGCAAAAGGCAAGAGAAGAAGCTGCAAAGGAACGGATCTTTTCTCTTCTTCCGACTGACCAGAAAGAAGAGCTGATCCGGATCTTCGATGAGTTTGAAGAGGCGGAAACTGCGGAAGCAAAGTTCGCGCATACGATGGATAATTTCCAGCCGTTGATCTTAAACAACAGCAATGACGGTGGAGACTGGAGAGAGCATGGCGTGTCGGCCGAGGTCGTGTATGCGAGACAGAATAACAACCGCTTCGGCTCGGAGCGCATCTTCGAAGAGACGGATAAGATCTTAAAGGAACATATCCGTCGGGGAAATCTGAA
>CAMODY010000109.1 GCA_946611595.1 uncultured Clostridia bacterium
TGGGTGATCGTTTATGTTGTCATCGATCTCTTTCTTAGAGTCTTTGTCGGGCTGTCTGCAAGAGCGGAGAGCAAGGGAAAGAAAACGAGCATTCTCTATCTGATCTTTGCAGGAATCCTTATCATTGTTTCTCTGTTTTGGATCATCCGGACATTCCTTCTGATCAAAGAGATTGACCTTATGGATATTCTAGCTTCTGTGATCATTGATCTGATCTCGCTGTTCGCTTTAACGGAAACACTTATCTATGGGATAAAACTGAAAAAACTGAAAGGATAATCATGCAGGAAGATTTTCATTATTACGCGACTTATTGTGCCGCCTATATGGCCGGATTCACTCCGGAAGAAAGCGAGAGGATTGCATTCAGCGCTAATTTTGTTGATCTTTGCTCTAAGACCTATCTTGCAAAGGTGAATGGTCCGAAGGCAGCAGCTACCACGCAGCTTTCGCTGGAAATGGCAGCAATGAGAACGGATATCCCCGGTCTTCAGGAAATCACAGGAATCTGGGCGTCTTTTCATTTTCTTCCATATGATCTTTATGCAGATATCAAAAAAGGTTCTCGCCGCTACAAGAATAAACGACGCATGGTATGCGGGCCGAACGGGGATCTCGTGGTCGATACGGTTCAGCAGGCAAAAGGAAATACACTTGAGGCCATCGGAATTTCCATGCACGTTCTTGCAGACACCTGGGCACACCGCTATTTTGCAGGCACCCCGTCTCTTGTGATCAATAACACAACGGAAGATTTTTATGAACTGCTTGAATCCGGGGAAAGAAGAAAACTCCGTTTTATTAATAGCCTTGGAGCGACTGATGACCTGGAACAGGGAATTTATACGCGTTCCATTTACCAGGCTGATGAGAACTCCATCATGAATTTAGGTCATGGCAGAGCAGGGCATCTTCCGGATTACAGTTTCTTAAGGTATTCTTATCTTCCGGCGTGGGGAAACTACGAAGAGATTATAAAGGATAACCCATCTGATTATCTGTATGCGTTCTGTCAGATGATCACGGCTTTAAAGTATATTCATGGCAGCAGCCCTTCTTTTGAGAAAGAGCAGTATGATTTTGAAGCCATTAAGCCGTACAGGGAAGAAATCGAAACGATCCTGAAAAAACGTCAGCTGATCGCATGCGACGACTGGAGAGTGTTTGGCGAAAAGCTTTCCGGCTATACGATCGCTCCATTTGATCGGGAACGTTATTCAGATGAATATGTAAATGCTTCGGAAGAAGAAAAAGAAGAAACATTTCTCGGAAGATTTTCAAAGGCGGCCTTAGAACAAAAACATATGGTGGCCAAGAAGATCACCGATAGCGGAAGCTATCTGGCAGGCAGGATTAAAAAGTAAAAACGCTGAAAGAAAGAAGCTTCAGCAGATTAAGAGCAGACATGAGTATATTTCAAAAAATCTTAAATTTTATAGCAGCAATCATAATGATCGTAATGAGTCTTCTTTTGCTTGTGATGGGTGAAGATGGCTTTTCCATTGTTGCATTGATTTTGTGTATTTCACTTTTGATCTATGGTATCCGCGAACTAATTTACTTTTTCACCATGGCAAGACACATGGTGGGAGGCAGAAGGTCCCTTTATCTTGGTGTCCTCATCATTGATATTGCAATCTTCAGTCTGTCGCTCTCGGATGATTCTCCTTTGTATATCATGATCTATCTGATCGTGATCCATGCAGTTTCAGGCGTGATCGATATCCTGCGCGCACTTGAACCCAAAAAGATTGGATCCAAAGCTTATAAATGGCAGCTATTTACCGGTATCATCAATCTTTTGATTGCGATAGCCTGCGCGGTATTTATCCGCTCCATGCTGGTCTGTGTTTATATCTATGCTGCCGGCCTTCTGTATTCTGCGATCGTCCAGATTGTCAGAGTTTTCGTGAAGAATCCGGCTTTGTATATTGCTCCTTAAGATTGAAAATGATGACAAAATGTGTTAGTGTATAGCATTGTAAATATAATAAAAAAGGAGAGATTATTATGACATTTCCAAGTGGCTATCAGGGAGTAAAGAAAATCTTTACTGCAGAAATCTTAGACTTAATCGCAACAATTTGTCTTATCGTTGGAGCGATCATGGCGCTGGTTTTGGTTGCATCTGCTGGAGCTGAAAGTGTAAGCGGTGCAGCTGTAGGCGGAATGGGAACTATCGTTTTCATGGGCGCAGCAATCGTTCTTATTATTATCGCTTATATCTTTAAACTGATCGGTATCAAACGTGCAGGAAGAGATGAAGAACGTTTTAATACAGCTTTTATCTTTGCTATCTTTGCGCTGATCCTGACCGTTGTAGGAAGCGTTATCCAGTCTATCACAGGTACAGCTACTATTTGGGATGACCTGATTAAAACAATCGCAACTCTGTTTGAATTATTCGTAACACTTTATATTGTTAACGGTATTCAGGCTTTAGCACAGAAACTGAATCATGACGAACTGGTTGCAAAAGGACAGACCTACTACATTCTGTTTATTATTCTGTATATCCTCAGATTGATCGCAAGCGTGCTTCCTGTATTCTTCGGAGTAAGTGCAACAGCTGTAATGCTCTCCGGTATCATGGTGCTGGTTGCTGCAGTTCTTTCATTGGTTGTTTACATCGTATATCTGTCTCTGCTTTCAAAAGCAAAGAAGATGCTGAAAGAAAACTAAAAGTTAGACTTGCATATGAGGAGGGACGCTCGTCGTCCCTCTTTTTTTTGGACAGCGCTTTCGATATAATAGGGATAAATCATTAAAAACTAGCGGGACGATTAACTTACATGGGAAAACTTGACACAAGAGATAAGAAACCAAAAGTTTGGAATATAGCGATTGCATCTGCGATTATGTTGATACTAATGGTGGTCCTTCTGAGCAACCCAGAAACTGCAAAGGCTCATCTGGTTGGAATGATCTTTATCGCGTATCTGATTTTTGATATCGTCTGTCTGATCATCGCCTTTTTCAGACAGCTCGAATATAATCCATATTCATACAACGTGATCTATTATGCTGGATTTACACTGTTTCTTCTTTCCGTTCTGGCTACGCATACCAATGCATTGATCGTCATCTTTAATGTACCGGCGCTTTCAAGCGGCCCGGAACTGGCTTCTCTTATCGTAAATTCTGCCAAGCATTACATGATGGTCTCGGCACCTATTATTCTTTATTTTGCAATTGTTCTTTTTATTTCCAATATTTCGCTGATCAGGCATGAAGGAAACCGCTTTGTCAATTATCTGGGGATCCTTTTGGCTATCTTGATGGTAGCGGGTGAGCTAATTATCTTTGTCTTTAGGGATTCTGAAAATCTTTTGCTCAATCTGTTTGCCGCTTTATATCTGTATTTTGAGTGTATGCTCCTCGGAGTCATCATTGCAGATCTGATTGCCGCTTTTTATGAGCCGGAAAAAGATAAAGACTTTCTGATCATCTTAGGCTGTGGCCTTTTAAAAGATGGCACTCCAACACCATTGCTTAAAAGCAGGATCGACCGCGCTTTAGGTTTTTATAAAGCACAAATTGAAAAATGCGGAAAAGCGCTTACTTTTATCACTTCTGGAGGGCAGGGTCCGGATGAGGTTTGCTCTGAAAGTGAAAGCATGGCAAGGTATTTAAAAGAGCAGGGCATCCCGGAAGATAAAATCATTAAAGAAGATAAATCACGCGATACGCTTGAAAACATGAAGAATTCCAAAGAAATCATAGATGCGATCGATCCGAACGCAAAGGTTGCGTTTTCCACGTCAAATTATCATGTTTTCCGCAGCGGACTAAATGCAAGACGTGTCAAATTACGTGCAGTCGGTATGGGTGCAAACACGAAATGGTATTTTTGGCCGAATGCAGCGGTGCGTGAATTTGTAGGTCTATTAATCCAGCACGTAGGGAAGCAGGCTTTGATCATTGTCATCATGATCCTTATCTATATTTACCTGACGATCTGGGGCAAAAATGTCCACTAATTTTTAAATTAATATCATAAAATGAAACAGCCCATGATTTTTCGTCATGGGCTGTTGCTATATTACACATATATTTGCATTCGATTATTTTTTGGAAGAACGATTTTTCCTGGTGGCTTTTACAATAATAATGATCACGACTGCGATGACAACTCCTATAAGCAGGAGCCAAAGCCAGCTTGCTGCAAAAAAGACGAGGATATCTTCCATGCCATCTGTAAATCCTTTGACGCCATTAGAGAAAGCGGTCTTGATCCTCTCGCCGAAGCTAATCGGGGAATCGCCTTCTGTGGTGCGATAAACTTCATGAAGGTTCAACGTGACGGAAGAGTATTCCACTTGTGAGTCATAGGATTTTAAAGTTCCGGATAGTTCGTCAATTTCATACTGCACATCTGCAATCTCATTTTCAATCGTAATGATATCGCTAAGATCCTGAGCCTGAGAGAGGAGTTCCTGCAGTCTTGCAAGTTTGGCCTTTGCAGTTTCAAGACGTGACTCAATGTCAACATAGGTCTCGGAAATATCTGCAGCATTCTGACTGATGGAGGTGACCGTTCCGACCTTTTGGATCTCCGACATAAAGCTGTCAAACTGATCAGCTGGTACACGGATCACATAGTACGCATTCCGGTAAGCAGAGTAGCTGTCCTGCTCCAGGTTTTCAAAATAGCCGTTATGGGCTTTGGTAACGGATTCGATATCCTTTTGAGTATCATCAAAGGCTTTGGTATCGACATCGAGGTAAGCAGAATATATGATCTTCGCATTCTCATTTTGCGGAAGCATGGACGAAATACCACCGGCTTTAGCGCTGTCTTCTTCAGCAACTTCTTCTGTGGTATTATACGCGCCAGCTTCAGTGTCATAGGCACCATTTGCCGTAAAAGAGTCTTCATAATAAGACTCGTTGTTAATTGGAGCCTGCGCCATGCCCCTCGAACCTTTGTTTCCTAAACTAAGGCCGATTGCGGTAACGCCGATGCCGGCTGCGAGCAGAGCACAGGCGGCAATGGCAACTGCGCGCCAGACTTTCATCGCGCGGAACGGTTTTGAACTGCTAGCTGCGTAATTTTTTTCGGCTCCTTGTGTACCTGCAGATACTATTTCTTTCCCAAAAGAAGTTCCGTATGTAACTGCTTCCTCTATATATTTGTCATTGATCTTATTTAAGCTTTCGTTAAACTGTTCCGCTTTCATACAAGGTAATCCCTTTCTGTTAAATATTTCCTTAGATTTTTACGTATCCTCGTCAATTTGACGGAAACGTTTTTCTCACTCAAACCGGTCTGTTTGGCGATATCTTCATACGAAGCGGAAAAATAGTATCTTTGAAGGAATACGACGCGGTCTTGCTGCTTTAACGAATCAAGGAAGTGTTCCAGATCAGCAGTCAGCTGCGAAGCCTCAATCTCGGATTCCACATCTTTTGTAGAAATCAAAATGCCTTCAAGCTCTTCTAACGCTACCTCATAATTGCTGTTTCGTTTCTCGGCAGTGTTGTAACGATAGCGTTTAATGGAGAGATTCTTTGCGATCCTGCAGACATAAGAAATCAAAGACTCCGGCCTGTTTGGAGGGATCGAGTTCCAGACCCCTAAATAGGTGTCATTGACGCACTCTTCTGTATCAGAAGCATTGTGCAGGATATTGTTTGCAAGCTGGTGGACTAAGCGGCCGTATTTATTCGATAGTTCTTCGATGGCTTTTTCATCCCTTGCAAAGAATAAGCTGATGATTTGTTTATCTTCCATGGATTTTAGAGTTCCTTTCCGCCTCAATTATATACTACAGATTGAAAGACGAGTACTACATACTTTTTTAGATACGTGATCATATTTGTGAATAACATTTATTTCTAAAAAGCTATGGACACTTTAGATGGAAAGTCTTAAAATAGATATCGGCTGGTGGGAAGGTCTCCCGCCAAATAAGAAAAAAAGAGGTATTTAAAAATGGCTGGTTACAAAATC
>CAMODY010000110.1 GCA_946611595.1 uncultured Clostridia bacterium
TTTCCGACATTATGGACTTTTCCTGCAAAGTCATTTCCATGAACCCTGTAATACTCTACAGCATCCGAAGATAAGATGCGGAACATTGTTCTTTCCGGCTGATAATCACAGATATTTCCATTGATGGAATGGTTCTGCAGAATGTTTTCGTTTGCAACACGCAGACCGTTTAAGTTGACTGCAATCGCACCGGCATTATTAAAGACGCGACACTGTTCGTGTGCCATAGCGATGGAATCTGGAAGTGGAGTTTTTCCTGTACGTTCCATTTCCATGCGGCCTTTGCCTGCACCGATCTCCCATGCCATGCGGATTCCGTCTCCATCAATGCCAGGGATCATGAAATCAAACATATCTTTTTCCAATGTGTAGCCGGTATATTGTTTTACCATTTCCGGGTTGGTTCCGAAACCACCGGTACAGATGATGACAGCGTCACACTCTACATCATATTCCACACCATCTTTATCAACCGCGGTAAG
Organism: uncultured Clostridia bacterium; assembly: GCA_946611595.1. GTDB lineage: Bacteria > Bacillota > Clostridia > Lachnospirales > Lachnospiraceae > RGIG5612. The sequence continues at coordinate 483 of CAMODY010000110.1, forward strand.
ACCTGTAATGATCTTATCCTCACAGTGAAGGGATTTAACAGGAGTCTCAAAGAAATACTGAACGCCAAGTTCCTGCCCTCTTTCAAAGATCGTCTTGTTCATTGCACTTGCGCATCTCGGGCCCGGACGTCCGCCATCTTCCGGCTGTACAACGTGCCAGGTAGCTTCAGACTGCGGGAAATTCTTCATTGCGCCTGCAAAAACAACGCCCATATCCTCAAGCCAGTCGATCGTCGGACCGGAATTCCAGAGGTAGTCATGGATCAGGTTGGCATCCGACTGCCAGTGTACATAATCCATGAAACGGGTGAATGCTTCTTCCTTAGTCAGTGTCCCCATCTCTGCTTTCTGCAGACGGCTCTCAACGCCGAACGGTCCCATACCCATATTGGCAGCTCCGCCCGGAACACCGCTCTTTTCAAAACAAACGACCTGAAATCCTTCTTCGGCTGCAGCCACGCTGGCACAAAGACCTGCAGGGCCTGCTCCGACTACGGCAATATCAGCATAAATTTTTTCCATTATTATTCACCTTTCTGTATTAAAGCTTCTGATGTCCTTCTTCTGCAAATTTAAGTCTTTCTTCTTCCGCTTTCTTTTCTGCAGCCAGCTCTGCTGCCTTCGCTGCTCTTTCTTCCGCTTTTCGCTGCTTGCTTGGCGGTGTCAAAACAATATCTGTCCACTCATGATACTTTTGAGCTTTTTCTTTTGCTTCTTCCATGCGTGGTTTATATTTTGCCATGCACTCGCGAACTTCCATCAGATGTACCATTTTACCGTCAATATTCATTCGGTTATCGCGTCTATGTTCAATATCATCCGGCCATTCAATTGTAATCTTACCATCAACGACGGAAAGATTTCCATAGATACCGCAAACAGGGCAAAGAACCTGGTTGGTTCCCGGAACGACCTGGATCAGATCCTGATGGCACTGCGGGCACATTCCCTCTTTTTCGCCTCTCCAGCGGTGATCGCCGGTCAGCATAGCATCTGCAAGGTTTTCTCCAAGTTTATAAGCTTTTGCCAACCACTCATCTTCAATTGCAGCTGCATTCGGATCTGCAACTCCGTAAACATTCAACCAGTCTACAACTTCTGTCTGCGCGGAGAAGGTGGTTGAGAACATGGATGCGATGCTTAAGCTGGTCCAGTTTTCAGTAAGCGCTCCGCCGACTGCGATCAGTGCGCCAGGACGGGCTTTGAATCTGCCGGTAGCAAATTCCGGCTCCGGGCGTTCTCCTTTAAAGAACGCAGCAACATCCATCTTCGGTCCAAAGACACGGTCACGGAAGTCAAACAGCATGCTGTTCGGTGTCAGGGAATAGGTCGGTGCTGCAATCAGATAGCCGTCGCTGTCTAAGAACTTATCGATCATCCAGATGGCATCATCTTTGCCATACGGGCATTTCTTCGGATCGATACTTGCTGGACAGAATCCGGGAACACAGGCTCTGCAGCCATGCATATCGCAGTCAGTCAGACGGATCAATTCTACATCGATTCCTTTATCTTTTACTGCTCTTAAAGCTTCTTTCGTAAATATTTCGCAGTTTCCTCTCGGTCTGCCTGCGGTAAAAGCAACAAGTTTCATTTTCTTTTCTCCTTTTTTAGTTGAAGACCGGGACCCGGCATTTGCCGAATCCCGGTTTTTTTTCTTTAAATACCTATATTGTTTACCTATTTAATTGACGAACAAATCGTAAACTAATATTATTCATCAAATTTCGTAAGCTCAACGCCCCATTTTGCTTCTTTCTTGTTAACGAATCCAGGCTTAACAAGGAGAATGAGAACCAGTGAGATCGCGCCAAGGATGGAAGCGAACCAGAAAGCTGCGCCGTATCCGCCGAACTTCTCTGCGATCCATGCGATAACAACCGGTGCAAGAGAGGAGATCAGAGATGCTAAAGGCATCATCCAACGGAAAACTTCTCTGAAGTTTCTTGTTCCCCAATATCCCTGTACGAAGGATACGATGTAGTTGGAACCACCACCAAGGATAATAGCCAGGCAGCAAAGAGCTACGATAACAAGTGCTTTTACGCCGGTGTTTGCAAGAGCGCCCATGATGATCATACAGATCTGACAGATGATGATAGCAACTTTGGTGTTGATCTTTGTATCAATGACACCACAGATATAACTTCCGACTGCTGCCGCAACACCGATGATCGTCATAAGGATCGGAATATCTGCCGGTGTGAATCCGGAGGTCAGGACTACAGGAACAACCTGGGTCATGAAACCTGCGGAGAAGAGCATGATGCTCATTGAGAAACCAACAAACCAGAATTCTTTTGTAGAGAAGATATGTTTTGTAGTCCAAGGAGAAACTTCGGTCTGGAATGTACGAACTTCTCTCTTTTCAGTCGGGTCATTGTCAGGATATTTTCCAAGCTCTTCCGGATAATCACGAAGAACAAATCCAATCAGGATACCTGCGATGATCATGATGATTCCAATGATGCCATATGCGCCAGGAACGCCTGCAACCTGAAGACCCCATCCCATAAGGAAGGTAGAAATCGTAACTGCAAGTGCGATACCCATGGTAACGATACCCATGACGACACCCTTCTTTTTCGGGAACCAGTTAGCAACCAGGACACCGTTTGTCTGATAAGAAGTTGTCTGTGCAAGCACACGGCAGATAACGAACGGGATTGCGAATAATACGATGTTGTTATGAATGAATGCACAAATGAAATAGATAACGCCACTCGGGATCAGGCCGATAGCAGCCAGTTTACGAGGGGATACCTTCTTTGTGGTAAGTTGTCCAACACAGAACTGTGCGACACAGACTAAAAGGCCGGCGATCGTAACGATTGCGGAAGTCTGGACAGTACTCCATCCGACAGTATTCCGATAATAGTCAGACAGAACGCTGAAGGTCTGGTTCTGGCATCCGCTCATTGCATATACCAGGAACACAGCAACGATCAAAATCCAACCATAACCGCCAAAATGGCCAATGCCAGTTTTCTTTTTTTGTTCCATAGTTTTCTCTCCCTTTCTTTAAAGATGATAAATACAGTACCTTCTTCAATACCTTGGTCTAACTATATTTTTTAAGAGGCTTTTTTTCGATGTGCCTAAGAACAGTTTTTATTTTTCAAGATATGTTCAAGTGAACAATTGGAATAAGCCAGGAATGCCAAAAAACCTTGAATTTGCAGTACTTTGAGGAGTAAAATAGGTACCAGAAACTACGTAATAAATGGAGGACGTTCATATGTTTTTATCCATGGACCAGCTGACCCGTTTCTTTGACTCTTTGGAAGCAAAGTCGGACGATCATATGCCCGCCATCGATATCAAATATGTTCATTTATGGGATGGGGCTGCTGCTGACGCTGCAAGTCCGCTCTATATCATTTCAGCTTCTGAATTGAATAAACTGGCGCCTTTTGATGAGGACTGCGAAAGAGTGTTTGTCGTTCAGGAAGATAAGCCTGTTTCTAAAGAGCTGTTAAAGCAGCGCGGGCTGCATATAGTCAGAATCCCGAAAAAATATTCACTGAATCAAATCGCCAACACGGCAAGCCAGCTGTTTCTGCAGACCAACAACGCCTTAGATTATTACGATAAGGTCCTGTTTGCTGTCTCGAAACCGGATAACTATACAGAAGTAGCAAAAACGATTTCAAATCTGACCAAGTGTCCGGTTGCTCTGATTGCAGGCACCAGCCAGATCATCTCCTCCTGTGAGCATGATCTGGAAAAGAAAGACTGGGACAATTTCCTTTCCCATAGGCTCCTAAAACTGATCCAGATCCCGAACCGTCTGACCTATGAGCGTTTTTACATTGAACCACTGAAGACTCCGCTCGGAGAATATGAATATGAGGTCTTTTTCCCGATTGTCTCCGACGACCCTGCCCGTCAGGTCAATGGCATCATCTATCTGCTCTGCTCCGACCCGATCGTGCCGGCATCCTGGTCAAATGTACTGCATTTCACCTCCTATACGATGTCCTGGTTCTTTACCCGCTATGCAAACAAAGACAATGCGATCAAGCTGCAGAACCAGATGATGAACTTTATGCTGACAGACCTGCTCCACGGCATTATCCCGTCAGAAGATACCTTAAAGAGAGTGCTTGGGAACTTAAGTTTTAAAACAGACCGGGAGCTGATCCTGATCTGTGTCCGAACATCTCTTTCAGAGGGTTCCGATAATTTCGAAGAAGCAAAGAGACTCTTTATGAGCTTTTTTGAAGATTCGTTTTCATTTACGCAGTCAGCCGATATCTTTATTCTGACATCTCCGTCCTGGCTGCTGCCGAAGAATAAATCGATTCAGAAAAAATTTACGTCACTGTTAAAAGATGCCAGATGCTACGCCGGAATCAGCAGTACGTTTTATTCAATCGACAAATTCTTTATCCACCATTTCTCCCGCGCCTTAGCTGCGGCAGATGTAGCAATGCAGATCAAAGAAAAACAGCGCTGGACCGATTTCCGGGCAGTATCGCTTCTTGCGATCCAGAGCAATAATTATGCAAGTGCGATTCATTTCTGCGATCCTGCACTGATCAAACTTGTGGAATATGACAAGGCCCATGAATCGGACAATCTATACACGCTTTGCTGTTATTGGCAGTTAAACCGCGACATTGGAAGAATCTGCAATTTCCTGCATATCCACAAGAACACCTTGTATTACAGGCTTCGGAAGATAGCAAGTATACTGCGACAGGATATTAACGACTACGACAATTTTATTCAGTTAAGTCTTTCAATCGCGATTTTAGAGAATCTTGGAAGTATTCCGCGTTATCGGATCTTTGATGATGACCGCAGACAATCAAAATGGTCCATTCAGGAAGACTACGAAGAAGAATAGACGTTCATAAACGCAAACAGCCCGGCCTAAAAGCCGGGTTGTTTTTTCATGTAAGCCAGGAGAGATTTAAACTTTATAGTTGTAGCCGGCATCAAGCGCTGCCGCATTTTTCTCTGCATAAGCACCCTTGCCTTTGTCTTCAAAATATTTTAATAAACCTTTTTTGAAGGTTTCCAGATCAAACATTCCGGTCAGTTTCAAAAGATAACCGAGAGCGGCGATGTTTGCGCCTTTGGCATTATCCACGCCTCTTGCGATCGTCGCGAAAGGAATGCGGTAAGAGGTAACCCCGTCCATTTCAAACGGAACCTCATCGCCGATCGTATCGGAGTTGATCAGAACAAGTCCCCCTTTTTTCACAAATTTAGAGAAGCCTTCTAAAGACGGACGGTTCATGGCAACTAAAACATCGAGTTCTTCGATATCCGGATGGCAGATTGGCGCATCGTCCATTTTAACAAGGCTATAGGATTTTCCACCGCGCATCTGTCCGCCATATGCCGGCATCCAGAGAACTTCCCTTCCTTCCTGCATGGCAACGTTTGCAACGATCAGACCTGCAGTTAAAACGCCTTGACCGCCAAAGCCTGCAAATACAATTGCTTTTTCCAT
>CAMODY010000111.1 GCA_946611595.1 uncultured Clostridia bacterium
GAGTTGCCTCGAGGTTATAAAGATCGCCGTATTTTTCCTGATAATCAGACAGGCGTTCTCTCATGTGATTCAGCACGTCTCTCGTAAATCTCTGAACTCTTTCGTCTGTAAGGTCTGCGCGCAGCCAGTTTGCATTCAGACCAACTTCATTCATACCGATCAGGCCAATCGTAGAGAAGTGGTTGTCGAAAGATCCTAAGTATCTCTTGGTGTACGGATACAGGCCCTGATCTAACAGTCTTGTGATGACGGTACGTTTTGTCTTTAAGCTGCGTGCAGCAATATCCATGAGGTTATCCAGACGCTCATAGAAATCTGCCTCATCTTTTGCAAGGTATGCAATACGCGGCATATTGATCGTAACAACGCCGATAGAGCCTGTGGATTCGCCGGATCCGAAGAATCCGCCGGATTTCTTTCTAAGCTCTCTAAGGTCGAGTCTTAAGCGGCAGCACATGGAGCGGACGTCAGAAGGCTCCATGTCGGAGTTGATGTAGTTGGAAAAATACGGAGTTCCGTATTTTGCTGTCATTTCGAAGAGCAGCTTGTTGTTTTCCGTCTCGCTCCAGTCGAAGTTTCTTGTGATGGAGTAGGTCGGGATCGGATACTGGAAGCCTCTTCCGTTTGCGTCACCTTCGATCATGATCTCGATGAACGCTTTGTTGATCATATCCATTTCCTTCTGGCAGTCACCATAGGTGAAATCGACTTCTTTTCCGCCGATGATCGCCTGCAGGTTCTTGAGGTCGTTCGGAACCACCCAGTCAAGCGTGATGTTTGAGAACGGAGCCTGTGTTCCCCAGCGGCTCGGTGTGTTAACGCCGTAGACGAAGGACTGGATGCACTGTTTAACTTCTTTCTGGGTCAGGTTATCCACTCTAACAAATGGCGCAAGATAGGTATCGAAGGAGGAGAATGCCTGAGCGCCGGCCCATTCATTCTGCATGATTCCAAGGAAGTTGACCATCTGGTTGCAAAGCGTGGATAAATGGTTTGCCGGGGAAGATGTGATCTTTCCCGGAACGCCGCCGAGGCCTTCCGTGATCAGCTGTTTAAGGCTCCAGCCTGCGCAGTAGCCTGTCAGCATGGAAAGGTCGTGAAGATGGATCGCTGCGCTTCTGTGCGCTTCCGCGATCTCCTCATCATAAACTTCGCTCAGCCAGTAGTTTGCGGTGATCGCACCGGAGTTGGAAAGGATCAGACCTCCAACGGAATAGGTGACCGTTGAGTTTTCCTTTACACGCCAGTCGTTGATCTTTAAGTAGTCATTAACAAGTTCTTTGTAGTTTAAGAGTGCAGAATTGATATTACGGACTTTTTCCCGCTGTTTTCTGTAAAGGATGTAAGCTTTCGCAACATCAGCATAGCCGGATTCGGAAAGGACCTTCTCAACGCTGTCCTGAATCTGCTCTACCGTGATGCGGTCGTGCTCAATCTTTTTTTCGAAATCTGCGGTGACATGGAGTGAGATCAGATCGATCACACTCGGGTGATATTGTTTCTCCAGTGCTTTGAACGCTTTCGTGATGGCGGCACTGATCTTGCTGATATTGAAATCAACAATTTTCCCATCCCTTTTTACTACCTGATACATATAAAAAACCTCCCAAGGTATAGATTACTGCAGAAAAGCCCTGCGATACTGCCTGCAGGAACTTACGAGATACACATTACACCTGAGAAGTTCGAATGTCAATATATAGTGGTTTAATTAAAGTGAAAAATCTATATCTTGTGGTTTTGGCACTTTGATGGTCAACAAATGTGGTGCGAGATGTCGACTTAAAAAACTATTCCACACCCCTTAGTTCCGCATTCGGCACATAGAGCGCCGCGATAGAACAAAAGCTGCGCATCGTATCCGCATCAGGTGCGGAAAGGCCTCCGAAGGGGACGGTTTCACGGTCGGTAAAGGCCTGCAGGAAGTAGTTTTTAGCTCCGCGGATCATCTCGCCCATCTTATGAAAGTCGTCGGCGTCGTGAAATTCTTTTACGACGGTTGTGCGGAATTCATAATCAATATTGCTGTTCATCAAAGCAGAGATGCTTTCTTCGATCCTGGAAAGGTCCAGTGTTTCTACTCCTGCAGTTATAGCATATTTTTCCGGTGAATTTTTGATATCCATTGCCACATAATCTGCAAGGCCTTCTTTCAGGATCTCTTTTAAAAGCTCCGGGTGGTAGCCGTTCGTATCCAGCTTAACTCCAAAACCCAGCTCGCGTATCTTTCTCATAAGTTCCGGAAGATCTTTGTGGAGCAGAGGCTCTCCTCCTGTAAAGGCAACTCCGTCCAGCAGCCCTGTGCGTTTATTTAAAAATTGTAATAGTTCTTCTTCGCTCATCACGGGCTTTGCGCTTCCATCTACGAGCTCAAAATTGTGGCAGAACGGGCAGCGGAAATCGCAGCCGCCTAAGAAAACGGTACATGCAACGTGTCCCGGGAAATCCAGCAATGTCATTTTCTGAAGACCATGAATATTCATAAAATGTATCTCCTTCATTCTGTAAAGAAAATACCGGCATTTTTAAATGCCGGCTAAAATATGCAGATTGCGGATGTTTGCATCCGTGATCATATCATTGACGGAGTAGGCGTGTTTTTCCAGGTCGCCGCAATTTGCTTTTGTAAGTTCCTGATCCATCAGCTCGTCTATGATATCGGCTGCGATGCCTTCGATCACATTATATTTTTCTTCCGCCTGCTCTGTTTCGTTATCCGTTACGATCAGATATTCAAAGAGTTCTGCAAGCAGAGAGAGTTTCGGAAGATCTCTCAGTGCATGGAAACTCCATTTGTAATAAGGCTGATATTTTTTGTTTAGTAGAAAGATCACCGACATGGCGCTTTTTACAAATTCGAATGCGGCCATCTGTGCAGCGGCCGTCTCGCCGTGACGGATGCAGCGGGTGTAGTTATACTGGCCTGCCTGTGCCATCAGTAAAAGATTTCCGGCAAGTTTTTTCATGCGGATATCGTCCGGGTAATAGCTCAGCTTTTCTCTGATCCGGCTTACCTCACCATAGCCGTCAAAAAAGATCTCTCCATTTACGGCTTCGGAAAGGGCCGACTCCGGAAGGGAAAGCCACTCCTTTGGAGTCAGTTCGCCATCCGGGGTCCCGGTTTTATCCTGGAAGACCTCCGCCGTGCGCAGGACGCCGTGTCTTGCACCGCCGACCGGCTGAAGAACAGAGCGCGGGAAACCGCCAAAGTTTTTCGGAAGCTTTGCATAAGCCCGCTCAAGCTGGAACGCCGTTTTGCGGTCGATCACATCTTCCCCCGGAAGAAGGATGCAAAAGCCGGGTTCAAAGTCATGGTCCTGGGAAATGCCGTCATCGTAGCCGAAACATTCAGAACCGCTTCCGAACAGTCCGGTTGCGATAAAAGGCAATAGTTCCGGGAAGTCATTTTCCAGCATTGGCTTTCCGTGCTGTTCATAAAAGTCTCTCGAAAGCTCAAGTCCTTTCATAGATTTCTTTCGCCCTCCTGCTAAGCTCATCTGCTGTCATAAAATATCCGTAATAAGAAAAGGTAGGAGCGCAGCTCTCTAAGACAAAGGCGTAGTAGCCTTCGTGGATTATGCCGCCTTCCCCTGTTAACTCTTTTGCCTGATCGATCAGGGATTCCGCTTCATCCAAATAGCGGAAAATATCTGCTTCGGCCGCTTCCATTCCAAGCTGGGCTTCTTTCGCATTCGCCATGTTCAGATAGGTGATTGCCTGCTCTAAGATTCCGCCCGGCACATCCTTCATGAGATCAAGTGCTTTTTCATAAAGGCTAAGCGCCTCTTCGGGACGCCCTAACGCAGTGCAGCATAAAGCCATGTTGTTATAAAGGCCGCCTAAAAGATCAGCGTTTGTTGCCGTGTTAGCTTCGTAGACGTCCTTTGCCTTTTCAAAAAACGGAAGCGCCTTTTCGTTGTCTTCAAAGGTATAGTATGCAGTTGCCGCATTTGTATAAGTCGTACCGGAACTGATCGTTCCCTCAAAGTCTAAGGCCGCTAAAAGTTTCAGCGCTTCTTCGATGTTTTCATACGCATCTTCTTTACGGCCACGCTTGCGGTAAAAGCCGATCAGTTCATTCCGGATCGTAAGCTGGCCTCTTAAGTCCGCCCCAAGCTTTGCTTCTTCAAGCCAGTACTTTAAATGCCGCTCTGCGCCGGCATAATCTTTCTGCCCCATATACTCATCCATCTTTTCGATGATCCGCTGCTGGGGAACCGGCTTTACTTCCGGCACTTTTCCATAAGGGTCTCCCGAGAGCACGCAGCGCGGCTCCACATAATCCTCTTTGGAAAGGATATGTTCCGTTTCTTTTTTATGCTCCGGTAAATGATCCATCGGCATTACCTCTGAACGTTTTTATTTAACCTTCGTTTTAGCTGCCAATACACCTGACTTTGCATTATAAATCGTCGGGATCTCTGTCAGGTCTGTATCTTCAAGGTGTATACCTTTATATTTCTTTGTTTCTTTTGCGATCACATTGCTGAGCAGAAGAACGGCTATGATGTTTGGAATTGCCATCAGTCCGTTTAAGAGGTCCGCAAGGTTCCAGACCAGGTTCAGCTCAACGAGAGAGCCTACGAATACGCCGATTACCCAAAGAATCTTATAAACCCATTTTGCGCGTTCTCCAAAGAGGTAGATCGCACAGCGCTCTCCGTAGTAATACCAGCCGAGGATGGTGGAGAATGCAAAGGTTACAAGTCCGATGATCAGGATCGGGATTCCGATATATGGGATGCGGCCGAACGCAAGGCTGGTGAGCTCTGCGCCGTTTCCGGAAAGGCCGTCGATCTCCGGATGTTTCAGGATACAGGAGACGAGAACGAGTCCTGTCATTAAGCAGATGATAACGGTATCCCAGAAGGTTCCGGTCATGGAAACGAGTGCCTGTCTCTTTGGATTTCTGGTCTGGGCAGCAGCTGCTACGAGCGGGGCAGAACCCATACCGGATTCATTGGAGAACAGACCCCTTGCAAAACCATATCTGCAGGCCATCATTACGGTGCTTCCGATAAAGCCGCCGCCCATTGCCTGCGGGGAGAATGCTGCTTTTACGATCGTTACGATCGCAAGACCAAGTACATCCCAGTTCATGATCAAAATCACGAGACAGCCAAGGAAATAGAAAGCTGCCATAAAAGGAACCAGGATTTCCGAAACTCTTGTGATGATCTTGATGCCGCCGATGATTACGAGGCCGACTAAGATCGTTAAGATGACGGCAATGATCCATGGGGATACGTTTATGTTCTGTGTGATGTTTGCAGTTACGGCATTTGCCTGTACGGTGCAGCCGATTCCGAATGCGCAGATGGCAGCAAGGAAGGCGAAGACGATGCCGAGCCATTTCATTTTTAAGCCACGCTCTAAGGCGTACATTGCGCCGCCGATCATAGAGCCGTCCTCGCTCTTTACTCTGTATTTAACAGCAATGAGTGTTTCGGAATATTTAGTTGCGATACCGAAGATACCGGTAAGCCACATCCAGAGCACAGCTCCCGGACCTCCGAGGGCGATTGCTGTTCCGACACCGATGATATTTCCCGTGCCGATCGTGGAAGAAAGAGCAGTCGTGAGCGCTCCAAACTGGGAGACATCTCCGCTTGCGTCTTTATCTTTTGTTACAGAAAGCTTGATTGCTTTAAAAATGTTTTTTTGGACGAATCCTGTGCGGATCGTCATAAAAATATGGGTTCCGAAAAGAAGAATGATCAGTGGCCATCCCCAAAGGAAAGTGTCGATTACGTCGATGATGTGTGCAAACATAGGCGGTCCTTTCTGTCAAAGTTTAATAGATTTATTCTTTCCCGATTGTAACTTGCGATGCGTAGTTTCCTGCATAGTGCCCATCCGCATCAAATTCCTGATCCGAAGAATAGGAAAATGCTTTCAGTACCAGATTGCTGATCTGATCGCTCTGCGG
>CAMODY010000112.1 GCA_946611595.1 uncultured Clostridia bacterium
TTTAATAAACGTTGATTTTCCCGCTCCGTTTTCTCCGATCAGAGCATGAACTTCTCCTGGGTAAAAATCGATTGATACACCATCCAGTGCTACAACGCCCGGAAACACTTTTCTGATATCTTTCAGAGATAAAGCAGGTGTTTTTGCTTCTGCCATAAACTTATACCTCTCTGTTTTATGAAAACCAACATTGCCAACTTTGTTACCCTCCCGCGGGCCAGTTGGCCCACGGGAGATGATTACTAATTAGTAGAGATAGTTCGGAACCTCATATTTCTCGCATGGGTTTGCATCGCCGTTTGCCCAATGCATATCAAGTCCGTATACGTTTGTTGCAGAGATATCATCATAGTATGCTTCGCCATAGGTCCACTCATAGTCGCCTTCGCCGCAAACACCTAAAAGGATGATTGCAAGTTTCTCGCCTGTCGGGGAGAATGCGTTTGCACCGGTCGGATCATATTTCTGCTGCTCTTCTTCGGTTGCTGTTGCGCCGTAGCTTGAGTAACCTTTGATAGCATTTGCTTTGTGGTCTGCCAGAACTGCTGCATAGTCTGCCTGGAAGGTCGGGTCTTCAGAGTAGCATGGGAATACTGCAAAGTCTTCAAGGCTTAAGCCCTTCTGTGCTGCATAGTCAGCAATAGCTGCTGCTGCGCCCATAGCTTCGTCCGGCTCGTATGCGATGAAGATACGGCAATCCGGATGAGCTGCAAGAACTGCCTGTGCATTGTCATAAGCATCCTGCTGTGCAGAGTTACCATATGCCTGTGTTGTGGAAACACATGTTAATGTTTCAGACTCTTCGAGAGTACCTACGATCGCGTTGGAACGATAGATACCATCTGTAATGTCAAGGTAGTAGTCAACTGCTACTTCATATTTTCCGTTTGCATCTGTCGGTACGTTTCCGCCTTCAGCAACTCTCTTTGCTACCCAGTCTTCAGCTGCCTGTACAGCATACATACCTGTGATAGAATATTTTGTTGCAATGTAACCTGCGATCTCGTAATCCGGAGCTGCTCCTAAGAAGTCAACTGCGATACCAGCTGCTCTCGCCTGCTCGCAAACATCCTCGAGCATCGGAGTATCCATAGCTGCGATCATCAGAGCACCAACGTTGCCTGCTGCGATAGCATCTTCTACGAAAGTAACCTGGTTTGCCGGGTTTCCTTCAGCATCTTTTGCTACATAAGTCCAGCCCTGCTGCTCCATGACCCATCCCATGGAATCTGCATGCATCATAAGTCCAGGAACGCCTGTTGTCGGCAGGATTGCCCAAACTTCTTTCTGTCCGTTCCATGTGAAGTCTGCGCTTCCGGATGGCTCTGCAGAACCGGATCCAGCCGGTTTGGAACCGCCGCCGGAATTTCCGCATGCTGCTAAAGCGAATACCATAGCTGCTGCTAAAACAACTGCTAAAATTCTTTTGATTTTCATTTTCTTTCCTCCTGTTATTTTTTCTAATTTTGTGAATCAGCGTACTTTACTGATTTCTAAACAATGATTAATTATTCCGGTTTCTGAATCAGTTCGATCAGAACACCGTTGCAGTCATGGATGAACATAACTTTGTCATCACCCATATTGACTTCATGAACGATCTCCACGCCTTCTTCCTGGAATCTTTTCTTGATGTCGTCGAAACTGTCGATGGCAAATGCCACATGCTTTGTTCCGACAGTCTGAAGATCTGTATTCGGAAGAAGTCTGTCATCCGGAATTTTCTTCGGTGAACTATACTCGAAAAGCTCGATCTGATAGCCATTCCACTCAATAAAAGCAAGCTTTGCATCCAGCGGAGGTGCATAGAAAGGACCTTCAACAAGTTCGAAATCGAGTTCTTTCTTATACCATTCGATTGACTCCTCGATGTTGTAGACACTGATACCGGTGTGTAAAACTTTCGTCAATTTACCTGCCATTGTTTCTCCTTTCCGGCAGCTACCTGCCTTTTCTTTCTAGTTCAGCCCCGCATCTTGGATGAGGCCTCCGGCGATGAACTTTCCAAGCTGTTCATAACCGGTTTCCGTTAAATGAATGCCATCTGCTGCAAACAGATCTTCTTCTGTATATCCCTCATTCAACAATCCTTCAAAACCTGCCCTTGCATCCAGCAGCATAATGCTTTTATCTTTTGCAGCTTTGGAAATGTATTGATTAGCCTGTTTTGCAGCTTTTGCATCTTCTGCATCTGTGCTGTACGGATAGTTGACCAGATATACGAGACACCCCTGATTCGAAAGGCCTTCTATATTTGCCTCAAGAATCCCTTCCGGATCCTCCCCTGCTTTGTAGTTTTCAAAGGTATAAAGCAGGATCGCGATGTCTGCGGCTTCACTCATTTTTTTATAAGATGTGTTTTCGGCTAGCCCTTCGGACTCTCCGTAGTTTTTCACATCTGCTTCGACTTTAAGAACGCTGCCCAGCTCTTCCTTAAGTGCTTCCGGATAAGTAACGCTGCAGATTTCCTCACCGGATGCTGTAAGCGTGAGCCCTTCTGTTACGGAATCTCCAAGGCAGGCGATCTTCGGTGTTTCACCGCCGTCTAAGATATTTCCGGCACTTTCGGCTTTGTTCGTTCCGATCCCTGTGACCGCCAGAACAATGACTAAAACGAAGACTGCTGCGACAACCCCAACTAAGATCCAGGTGCGCTGACGGTTCATCCGTCTTTTCGTCTCATCGTCCAACTTGTCCATTGCGGCTTTATACTCATCGTTCGGACGCTTTTTATAATCGGTCTTAAAATCGTTGTTTTTAAAGAAGTTTCCCATAAATCGTTTTTACTGCCAGCTGATCAGTCCACCTGTGATGTCTGAGCTTGGTTTCGGGAATACATACTGGTCATATGCTTCCGGAATCTGCTCATAAGTAAAGTTGTGGCTGATGAGCGGGGTGATATTCAGTCTTCCGTATTTCACCATGTCGAGATACACTTTGATGTCATCATCGCTGGTCCAGCTGTCTTTATTCTTATATGCCTTCAGTGTTGTGTTCATGACCGGCGGCCAGATTCCGATGATCTCAAGGTCTGCTCTCTTCATCTTATACGGTCTGGAATTTACATAGGTTCCGATGAGGCTGACACCTTTCTGCATGATCGGATCATCGATCGGCGGAAGAGCTTCTCCGTGAACCTGGGAGATCATGACGAGACGGCCTCTTTCTGCGATCAGGTTTGCTGCCTGCATCAGAGCATTTCTGTTTCCGGTTGCTTCGAAGATGACCGGGATCTCAATTCCAAGTTCTGCGATCAGCTTCTCAAGGCCTTCCGGATCCGTTTTTGTATTTACAACGTAATCGATACCCATTTCTTTGGATGCTGCCAGTTTCTCATCGTGATGTCCTGTGATGATGACCGGGCATGCACCTGCGAGTTTTGCAAGCTGTGCGGTTACGGACCCGACAAAGCCCTCACCCATTACGATACAAGGCTCACCCATCATAAGACCGGACTGACGGAGTGCATACATTCCTGTCATGGAAAGGTTCCAGAAAGCGGCCTGTTTCATATCGATATCCTTTGGAGCCAATGTCACGTTTAATTCTGAGGTGATGATGTACTGTGCATGCTCAACTGTAGATACAACCTTGTCGCCAACTTTAAATTCTGTAACGCCTTCGCCGATCTCAACGATCTCGCCTGCCATTGCATAACCAATATTTGTCGGAAGCGGAACGATTGCTTCATGTAAAAGTCCGCATTCTGTACCAGGACTCATTGCACTGTACTCCGCTTTGATCATTACTTCGCCAGGACCCGGTTGTCCTAATTCCTTCTCTGCAAGTACTACTTTTCCCGGATGTGCCTGTGCATAAATTGTTTTCATTTTGTCCCCTTTCAATTATGTAAAAGAAAAATACGTAACAATTCAAACCTTACTGTCTGCACTTTAGCACAGTAAACAGCCTGAGCGTTAACATGAATAAACTTGTGGGGACACAAGCGATTTTTTGATTTTTAAATTGGGATTTGGTAAAATATTGTACAAATAGACGGGCTTTAAATGCTTTTTTATGAAGATTGGTTTTATGCTCAAAGATCTACTTGTGCAAGCACAAGGAATAGGGTGAAACAACATTATGAATCAGTTAGATATCTATTGTTTTACATCAATTGCAAGAACGAAAAGCTTTTCCATCACTGCAAGAGAGCTCATGATCTCCCAGCAGGCGGTCAGCAACCATATCAAGACCTTAGAAGAAGAAGTCGGCTACACCCTCTTTTTCCGCTATGGCCAGTCTGCCGTGCTTACGAAGGCAGGAGAGATCCTACTTGATTATTTTATTAAAAGGGATGATCTTGCGGCAGAGTTTTTCCAGACCCATAGTACAAAAGAAGCGAGTGCTCCTTTCCTGATCGCCTGGTCCCAATGGGTCGGATGTCCTGCTATTCCAGAACAGATCATGAAAGGGTTCCGTCTGAAATACCCCCAGCATCATTTTTTAGTTGCGGATATGACCGTTAAGAAAATAAAAGAAGCGATCCGGGAGAAAAAGATCGATATTCTGTTTACTTCCCAGTATTCTGCAGAATATATGTCCATGTCCTGGGAACACACCTATATCTGCTCACAGGAGATTTGCCTCGTCCGAAGCAAAAGAATGGATTATACCGATAAAGATCTCGAAAAATATCCGTTCTTTACGGTTCCTGCAGGGGAATCCAATGAGCATGCAGTGATTGAGCGTGCAAGAAGCACATGTGCAAAAATGGGCTTTGTTCCGCGCAACGTGTATGTATGTGACGATTTAGGCTCTGCATATCTCAATGTGCTTACCATGAACGGCCTGTCTTTCGGCACTGACAACACTGCTCTCCTTCCGGAAGGTAATTTTGAGCTTACCAAAACCGGTGTTTATTCTGACTATATTATGTGCAGCCCGTATTATACGACTGATCCAGCTGTTAAGAAGTTCAAAGATTTCGTACAGGAAAGTATAAAAACAATTGAACACAGATCGATCAAGGAGGCCGGACAATGAATCAAATCCAATTAGACTGCTTTATCGCAGCTGCATTAAACGGCTCCATTTCCACGGCTGCAAAGAGCCTGTTCCTTTCAACGCAGGTGGTCAGCCAACATATCCAGAAATTAGAGGCGGAACTGAAACGCCCCTTGTTCATTCGTGCAAAAAGCGGCGTCCGTCTTACGGAGTTTGGGCAGGATTTCTTTAATCTGGCAAGCGAATGGTCTGTGCTGTACAAAGATGCTCTTAGAAATATAGAAGAAGCCTATAATGGCATGGCATCTTCTCTTAAGATCGGTCTTTCCGAATATATTGATTATATGGGAGAGATTAGTGGACCGATTCTTTCCTTTACTGAATCCCATGACAATATCAATATCATGGGAAACCATTACAAGAGCAGTGACCTTCTTCGGGGCATCGAAGCAGGAGATTTAGATATTGCGATCATTCCGGACAGTCAGATCGTATCCGGAGGAGATTTTGAAGTTGCTCCATTTGCAAAAGAAGATCTCCATCTGTTTATTTCCGGAGAAGTAAAAAATAAGAAAAAGCTTGTGATCGGAAGCAAGGAACTCGATGCGCTCTGTGCTTCAAGGCCACAGCTTAACACCAGTTACGGCGTATGGACAGATAAAGAATGGGAGGAAGTGTCCAATCGTATGAGCAGTTCCCAGAACTGGAAACCTCAGAAGATCTATGAGCTTCCGAATTTCCGTTCTGTAACGGAAAGTTTAAAATACTTCCCTGCAACGGCCGTCTGCGATACCCGTTTTGGCTATCATATCGACGATGCGATCTTCCGCACGCCACTGACGACTGAATCCTGGCTCTGCTGCGTGTGGCACAAGCAAAATGAAAACCGTCTGATCAAGGAGTTTTCCGATTTTATGATCCAGTATTATTCAGAAATGTGACAGAGGGACGGTTCTTTTGTCAC
>CAMODY010000113.1 GCA_946611595.1 uncultured Clostridia bacterium
CTTTTAGTAAACTAATAATTGCGGAAAAGTGCGCGTTTTATGCGCATAAAAATACATTTGGAGGTATTTTTTATGAATGTTTACAAAACAGAAAACATCAGAAACGTGGTTTTACTTGGACATGGAGGAGCAGGAAAGTCTACACTGGCTGAGGCTTTTGCTTTTACTACGGGTGTAATTACAAGAATGGGAACCATTGCTGATGGAAACACGATCAGTGATTTTGATAAAGAGGAGCAGAAAAGACAGTTTTCAATCAGCACTTCTGTGATCCCGATCGAGTTTAATGGAATTAAAATAAATGTATTGGATACTCCGGGATATTTCGACTTTATCGGTGCAACAGAAGAAGGCTTAAGCGTTGCAGATGCAGCGGTTATCGTTGTTAACGCAAAGGCTGGTATCCAGGTTGGTACACATAAAGCATGGGGATTCTGTGAGAAATATAAGATCCCGAGAGTTATCTATGTATCCGGCATGGACGATGCAAATGCGGACTATATGAATGTTGTCGAAGATCTGAAAAATGAGTTCGGTAAGAAGATCGCTCCGTTCCATCTTCCGATCAAAGAAGGCAATGACCTTGTCGGTTATGTAAATATCATCCGCCAGGCAGGAAGAAAATATAAAGCAGACGGCTCTTATGATGAGTGTGATGTCCCTGCAGATCTTAAGGATGAGATGGCTTCTGCAAGAGATATGATCATGGAAGCTGTTGCTGAGACAAGTGAAGAGCTGATGGATAAATACTTCGGCGGTGAAGAGTTCACTTTAGAAGAGATCATGGGTGCTCTTAAGAACAGCGTTATCGATGGCGATATCGTTCCTGTTCAGATCGGTGCTTCCACAAAGAACTTCGGACCGAAGATGGTTCTCGAAGCAATCGAGCGCTACTTCCCGTCACCGGATAAATCACCGGTCAACAAATACGGAAAAGATACAAAGAACGGTGAGACCTTTATCTGCAAATGCGAAGCAGATCAGCCGCTTTCCGCATATGTATTCAAGACCATCATGGATCCGTTCATCGGTAAATATTCCCTCGTTAAGGTTTACTCCGGTGTCCTGACAGGCGATGACACTGTTTACAATGCAGAAACAGACGAGTCTGAGAAGATCTCCAAACTTTACATTATTCGCGGCAAGAACTTTGAAGAGATCAAAGAACTGCAGCCGGGCGATATCGGAGCAATTGGTAAGCTGAACCTGGCTAAGACAGGCGATACCTTATCCAAGAAAGATACTCCAATCATCTTAGATAAATTTGAGATGGCAAAACCGTACACCTACATGAAGTACAGCGCAGTTAACAAAGGCGAGGAAGATAAGATCCAGCAGGCACTTCAGAAATTATGCGCAGAGGATCAGACACTTCGTGTTGTTGCTGATGAAGAGAACAAACAGTCTCTGATCTACGGTATTGGTGATCAGCAGCTTGACGTTGTTGTATCCAAGATGAAAGATAAATACAAAGTTGATATCGCTCTTGATAAACCGGCATTCGCATTCCGCGAGACCATCAAGAAGACTTCTGATGTACAGGGTAAACATAAGAAACAGTCCGGTGGACATGGACAGTATGGTGATGTAAGAATGCGTTTTGCACCTCTTGGTGACACTACAATTCCTTATGAGTTCACAGAGGAAGTTGTTGGTGGTAGCGTTCCGAAGAACTACTTCCCGGCAGTTGAAAAAGGTCTGCAGGAATCCGTTCAGAGAGGACCTCTTGCAAACTATCCGGTAGTTGGCGTTAAAGCAACTCTTTATGATGGATCTTACCATCCGGTAGACTCCAACGAAATGTCCTTCAAAATGGCAACCATCCTTGCTTTCAAGAAAGGCTTCATGGAGGCAGACCCGGTTCTTCTTGAGCCGATCGCATCCCTTAAGGTTATCGTTCCGGATAAATTCACCGGTGATGTTATGGGTGATCTGAACAAGAGAAGAGGCCGCGTACTTGGTATGAACCCGACAGATGACGGAAAGACCTGCATCGAGGCAGATATCCCGATGTCTGAACTTTACGGATACAACACCGACCTTCGTTCCATGACTGGTGGATTCGGTGATTTCTCCTATGAGTTCTCCAGATATGAGCAGGCTCCGGCAGAAGTACAGGCAAGAGAAGTTGCTGCACGTCAGACAAAAGAGGACGAGTAATTCGGCAGCTTGACATAGTCTTAATATGAAGTGAATCAGGGCTGTCGCATGTGATATGTGACAGCCCATTCTAATCGAAATAATATGTGCGGAGATAAATGATTTTCCGCTCCTGTAGTAAAACAAATCGATAAGATAGAGAAAATGAAAAGCAAGAATCATTATGACATCATTATAATTGGCGGCGGTGCTTCGGGTCTTTGTACGGCGATTATGGCGAAAACAGCAAAGAACAGCATCCTGATCATTGAACATAACGACAGAGTCGGAAAAAAGATCCTTTCGACCGGCAATGGAAAATGCAACCTTACGAATTTAGGCTGCAAGGTGATTACCCCTGAACTTGTTTTTGTCGAAAACCCGGAAGGGATTGCGCCTTATTATTCTGCAAATGATAATGGCTTTGCAGAGCAGGTGATTTCTGAATTTGATGCCGAGAAAGCAATCGCTTTCTTCGAGAACCTTGGCATGATCCCTCTGAACAAAAACGGTTATATTTATCCTCGAAGCGAGCAGGCTGCCTCTGTTTTAGATCTTCTGCGTTTTCGTTGTGAGGAGCTTGGCGTAGAGATCCTTTGCGGCTACCAGCCGGTTAAGATTCAGAAGATTCATGGCGGAGGTTTCCGAATTGATGATGATTTTTCTTGTGAGAAGCTTATTATTGCTGCAGGCGGACAGAGCGCTTCCAAAACAGGCTCAGATGGCTCCGGCTACGAACTTGCAAAAGCTTTAGGACATAAGATTATTAAACCGCTTCCTGCGCTGTGTGCGCTTAAATGTTCGGATCCATTCTTCAAAGAATTAGCGGGTGTCAGGACAGATGCAAAGCTTCATCTTTTTGACCTTGGTGAAAAGGATAAAGTCGGAAATAGTAAAGGTCAGGCAAAAGAGCTGGTCATGATAGTATACGGAAATCTGCAATTTAATAATTATGGTATCTCCGGCATCCCTGTCTTTCAACTGTCTTTGATCGCATCAAGACTGCTTGCTGAAAGTCATGAGATTTTAGTTAAGATCGATCTGCTTCCGGAACTTAGCGAAGATGAACTTGCTGGAGCATTTGCAAAGAAGATTCAAAAATATCTTGAACATGGAAATGGAAAAGATAATTTTGGGAAGAACAAGGTTCCATCAAGCGACATCTTCCTTGGCATTTTAAATAAAAAGCTGGCAAATGTGATCGAAAAGGAGAGCAAAAAAGCGCATCCAAACGAAAAGCCGGAAGAGTATGCCTTTGTTTATACGCATATGATCAAGCGCTTTAAAGTTCATCCTACAGAGACAGTCTCTTTTGAAGAAGCGCAGACGACTTTAGGAGGAGTATCAACGGAAGAAATTGATCCGAAAACTATGGAGTCGAAACTCGTAGAAGGTCTTTACTTTACGGGAGAAATCGTAGATGTCAGCGGAATCTGCGGCGGCTATAACCTGCAATGGGCATGGGCCAGCGCGCATGCAGCTGCTACTGGACTGAAAGGCTGAAAGATTGTAAGAGAACGAATCAGTTTCCAAACAGAATATTATAGTAATCCAGATCGATTACATTCGAAGAGAAGGTCATTTTGTTTCGCACAATGGCCTTCATATTTTCTTTATAAGAATTAAGATAAGCTTCCGGATCGTCGGCTTTTTTACTTTCAGCAATCAGTTTCTCAGACGGAACGAAACGGTTATTAAGAGCAAAATAGCTTGCCTTAGCTGTCTTCCAGGAATAATCCGGCCAGATTACGAGGCCTTCGGTCTCTGAAAGCACATCACGTCCTGCTAAAAGTCTGGAATCATATTCAGCGCCAAAAAGATTTAATAGAGTCGGAAGAATATCCACACTGTAAGTCGGCTCTGTAATTTCAATCGGATCCAGTTCATTTAAAACCGGAGACCAGATGATCAGAGTATTGTGGTCTCTCTCCATTAAATCCTTAGGCTCATAGCCATAGAGCTCCGGAAGATAGTTTTGATCTGTTCCCCAGGCATCATTTTTCGTAAGGCCGTAAGGGTAGTGGTCTGGCGCTAAAACAATAACCGTATCCTCATAGACGCCAGCTTTTTTGAGTTCTTCCAGCAGATATTTTATCGCTTCTTCCAGATCAATCTCTGAACAGATATAAGCAGACATCACATCGGAATAGCCTTTCTCTTTTATGCGGTCTTCATACTTTTCGACCATGATGCTCAGATCATGGAAATATGGAAAATGTCCGCTTAAGGTCATAAAATAGACGCTGAAAGGATCCTCATCAATAAACTGAGGAACTGCATACTGCATCATCTCCAGGTCACTTTCCGGCCAGTTTCCGGAAAGACCTTCTTCCATACCATTTCCATTGGCGATAAATTTTTCGTAGCCGAAATTCGGGGTAATCTGATTCCGATCATAGTATTCCACGGTTCCATTGTGATATGCGCGGCTGAAATAATCTTCACGCATCAGGACATTTCCAATCGTCAGATACAGATTCTTATTTAATGTGTGCTCATAAGAGTACATCGCTTTTGTCGGAATAAGGCCAAGCAAATTTGAAAACTCACCGGTAGATGTGCTGCCGTTCCAGTAAGGCTGATAGTAGTCTTTAAAAACGATGCCTTCCTGCTGCATCATACAAAGCGTCGGCATTGTATCTTCCGAGATCATTTCCAAAGACATTGCTTCTGCGCTTATGAAGATGATGTTTTTTCCTTTGAAAAGACCTGTATATTGGTTTGTATTTGCAGGTTCTAAACTTGCGATGTATTCGTGCACATTATGAATGGCTTTCTCTTTTTCGGAAGAAGCAAGGGCAGAGTAATCAATGCCCATCTCATGAGTCTTTATGGATTTGGAACCATTAGTTATGTTAAGAGCTGCGATTTTATCTGCGTTGTAATCTGCATCAAAGTCCATAGAGGAGAAGGAGTATTCTGTGTCATCCTCAGCAACAAAAACGCTCTCATATGGATTCGGAAAGGTCAGATAAAGCAGATCCATTTTTAGACCGGTTTCAAGATTAAAGCAGCGAACAACGGTATTAAAATCATATTCCGCTGTCAGCTTATCCCGGTTTTCCTGGTTTCGAACAGAAAGCCCGATTCCAACTGCTTCAAATACCAGAAAGGCAAGAAGCATACAGACATAGCCCTTTGGCTTATTCTTGCGGAACTTTAAAACATGAAAGATAGGACCCAGGAAAAGAAAGATGATCGCGGGCGCCTCAAATAATAGGATCTTTGGAATATTGTTTTTGATGAGTTCAACGAGAGCAGAGCCGAATTCTTTTACAATTCCTTCTGCGCCGCCAAAGACCGTGGCAATATTGGTGAAGTTCTGATAGGTATCCTGAACAAAGTAGGAAACCATCACAATAAAAGCAATTACTTCAATGATGATAAAGGCCAGCCAGGCATTCCATTTTTCATGTTTTGAAAGCGAAACCAAAAGATTCAGTATGGTCCCGCTAGCAAATGATATGAAGACCATCGCGACGAAATTTCCAAAGTTAAAAACAAAGCCCGCCAGACACAAAACGACAATTTCATAGAAGAGTAAAGTAAGTGGCAGGTAAAGATATGATATGAAATTGGACTTACCAAAAAGGCGTTCCTTTTTATCCATGCGTTTTATTATAAATGTTCCTCTGATAATTGCCAATGCTGAAAAAATAAAGTATAATGCTAATAATAGTTAAATGTTAAATGGAAATTTAGGAGGTACATCATGAGATATTGTAGTAATTGTGGTACACAGAATGATAATGATGC
>CAMODY010000114.1 GCA_946611595.1 uncultured Clostridia bacterium
ATCTCGCTTACAAATTCCAGACTCTTTGCATAATCGAAAAACGTCTGTGCATCTTTTTTGAGTCCTTCTACCGTCATAAATGCCATGTCGCCTTCGCTTCTTCCATGGCAGCTGAAATCAAAGCGAAGCGTTGCGACTCCCTGCTCCCATAAGGCACGCGTCAGATCATAAAACGGATGCTGACGACTGTTGGTATTGAATCCATGCATGATAATTGCCAGTGGAATCTTTTGTCCGTCTTCAAAATCAGGTGTTTCCAGCAATCCATATAAATTTAAATCGTCACGTTTTAAGCTCAGTTTTTCTTTCATTCCTTTGTTTCCTATCTATCATTCATTACTTTCCAGATATGCTCTCATATGATTCAGCACATGCTTTTTATCAGCGCTCCACATCGGCGCCATGAGTATTTTTTTATCACCATCTCCTGTCAGCCGGTGGATTACGATATCTTTCGGGATACGCTTAAGGAGATCTCCGATCAGTTCAATATATTCATCTTCTTCCATGATCCGCACCGGCGGCAGATCAGCAGCGCTATGTCCATCCGGAGCCAGATATTCTTTCGCAAGATCCGTATCTTTCAGGATATGCAAAAGCTGGAGTTTGATCCCGTTTACGCCGCTTTTGCAGACATAATCCACTGTAGCTTCCATGTCCTCTTTTGTCTCTCCCGGAAGCCCCAGGATTACATGCACGATTACCTCAAGTCCCAAGGCGCGCAGCATTTTCACGGCTGCATCATAAACCTCAAGCGGATAGCCTCTTCGGATGTACTTTGCGGATCGTTCATGAATCGTCTGAAGCCCAAGTTCCACCCAGATCGGCTTGATCCGGTTTAGTTCTGCTAAAAGATCCAAAACCTCATCCGGTAAGCAATCAGGCCGAGTGGCGATTGAAAGCGCAACAATATCCGGATGCTTCATTGCTTCTTCAAAAAGAGCTCTTAACTTTTCAACCGGCGCATAGGTGTTGGTATACGCCTGAAAATATGCAATGTATTTCCCGTCCTTGATCTTTGACGCGACAAGCTTCTTTCCTTCTTCGATCTGTTCGGTTACGCTTTTTTCAGGGTCTCCCGCAAATTCGCCGCTTCCACCGGCAGAACAAAAAATGCAGCCTTTGCTGCCCTTCATCCCGTCTCTGTTGGGGCAGGTGAAGCCGCCATTGATTGCAAGTTTATAAACCTTACAGCCAAAGCGATCTTTCAGATATTGGTTTAAAGAATAATATTGAATGCCCATAAACTCTATCGAGTCTACGGGCATAGAAAAGAAAAGTCAAGTATAGCACCACTCACAAGATGCGTCACAAAAACGCCTTTTGAGGGGTAAAACTTAAGCCCATGGGCCAAGCTTATGTTCTTTATAAAACGGCACATCATACGCAAAGTACTGCTCCATCACGATTGGCATGCGGGAGTGATCCGCGATGCTTGGAAGCGCAAGAAAACTCCCCTGTGGAGCAAGCGTATCTGTCGTTTTCTTAAGCGATGCGATCATCTTTTCCATCGTCACATCCGGCTGATCGAGTACTTTCTGGTTATCCATGCCTCCAACTAATGTAATACGGTTTTGATATTTTGCCGGATCACTGTGCACATTCACGTTGCCGGTTTGAACCGGATCCCATGCATCCACACCGATCTCGATCAGATCTTCCACGATCGGATCAATACAGCCGCAGGAATGATGCTGGTAAATGAGTCCCATATCGTGGACCGCATCCACCATACGTTTTAAATTTGGTTTGATCAGACGTCTCCAGACATCCGGGCTCATAAGCATCCTGTCCGAAGAGCCATAATCGTCATGGGCATTAATAATATCGACCGGATAAAACTCACCGACTTTTTGAAAGAACTTGATTTTATAATCCGCCGCCTTTTCAAAGTACGCAAAAGCAGCATCTTCATCCTCCGCCAATGCGATCAGCGCATTATCAAATCCCATCATGGCGTGGAGGCGTTCAAACATTCCGTTTAGGATCATAGCTGTTCCGATTTTGTTCGGATCGTAAATGCTCCGCCCGTCTTTCATGTAGACGCGCTGCCCTAATTCGCCTGTCATTCTCATGTCAACATGCATATCGTCTTCTGCACAGGTTTTCCAGTCAATGGCATCGAGGTCCGGAAACTTCACATACTTTTCCCACTCCGCGATATCTTCGAATAAGTGTTTTCCCGGAGTCGGCATCGGAGCGCCCATTTCGGCAACATAAGTCCACTCAACGCCCCAGGCATCTTCTCCTTTTTCATGTCCAAAGTAGCGCTCTACATCCATCACAGGCTGGACCGTCCAAAGATCTAAAAAGACATTCGGAATCCAGTATGGAATCTTATGGTCATACGCCATTTTGGCATTCTCGCGCGGTGTAACCCCTGTTTCTTTTTGTAATCCAAACGCCGCCATCGCAGCTTCACTCATCATTGGTCCAGGCATAATATTCCTCCTAATAAAAAACTCCCACTGCTATTTTATCCGGCAGTGGGAGCTGTGTTAAATTACAAATCTGCAATACTTATTGCGTGAGGAACATATCTTCTTTTCTCTGACTGATAAAGCGGAAAAACTTCATGGCCGGACTATCGTCAGAATCATCTTTCCGGACAAGGATGCAGAGCTCATATCTGGGCTCTCCGATTTCCCTTGCTGCATACAGTGGATTAAAGCGTTCCGGATGGTATCGTCCGCTTAACGCAATTTCATCATCTTCCTGCAGGTTGCTTACGATATCACCAAGTTCGTGAAAGACCGTTTTCATACGCGGGGAAATATGTTTTTCTTCAAAGAAATTCCGGCTGAATTCTGCATGGCTTAAAGCAGCGTCCGTTGAATAGACAACAATATTTTGCGACTTTAAATCGTCGATTGAAAGATCTTCTTTTTGCGACAGCGGGTTGCTCTTAAGCATATAGATCACCATAGGGGAAAGCGTAAGGATCTCTTTTTCTATGCCCTGCAGGGAAGCTTCCGGCGCAACGTACTGGAAGACGATATCTACTTCTCCACTGTTAAGCATCTTTTCCGACCGGTTATCGTCCGTTCTGGAAATCGTAAGTTCGATCTGTGGATGCGTTTCTTTAAACTCACGCAGCAGAGGATGAAGTTCCGGCATAATGTTGATGGCCGCGCTCATTCCAATCTGAAGCTGATCCATCTTTCCTTCCTGAATCCGTGCGCCTTTATAAACGGCTTCTTCCATATACTGATAAAAGTTTTTCCAGTCGCTGTAAATACTGCGTCCGGCAGGAGTCAGCGACACTTTATTCGTACTTCGGATAAACAGCTGTATCCCCAAAGCATCTTCCAAAGACTTTATATTCCGGCTCATTGCAGACTGCGTTACACCGCAAAGCTCGGCCGCCTTCGTGAAGGAAAGCGTCTCTGCAAGCTTTAAGAAAAGTTTTACCTGGAATAAATTGAAACTCAAAAAATCAACATAACGCATTAGCTTTTTAACTCCGTAGTTTCCCGGCTAAAATCTGCAGCAGCACACCAAACAGAATCAGACCAATCAAAAATAGTTTTCCACCAAGTGTAGAAAGGAAAGCCATAAGAGTTCCGACTCCACCAAAATGATGACTCAGCAAGCCAACGAGTTCCGAATAGGAAATCGGTTCCAAATCCACGTCATCATTGGCATCGCCTTTCGTAATGAACTGGTGATTCTCTTTTTGATTTTCAACGACACGGTGTGTCACAACAACGCCGTTACGTCGAAAAGCAATGACATCCCCGCTTTGGATCTTGAGCGGATCCGCCTTTTTAATGATCACAAGGCTTCCAACCGGTATTTCCGGCTCCATACTTCCTGAAACGACGGTAAACACTTCGCGTCCAAGGATTTTAGGGACAAATGCCGGAAGCAGGCAGGCAACCACAAAGAGGATCAAAAGGATTCCAACGACATTGGAGATCGCAGCGATAACGCCTCTTGTTTTGTTATGTATTTCTTTATGCCTCATATTTTCCTGCATTCTTTGTTCTTTTATCCTCTGTTTTATTTTTATTATTGTACCCGATTTTATCTTACTGGGAAATTATTTTTCTGCAGGTCATTAGCATCCAGTAAGAAAAGTGCTTAAAACAGCGTATTTTATTATATTTTATTCTTTACAATAGTATCTTCTGATGTTAGAATCGGTAGCAATCAAATAAAGGAATTAAAGGATAGAGGCGCAGTTGTCATAAGTAGTTGTTGCGGAAAAGCTTAGCTAGGCGTTGCAAAAATGAAAGGGGCCGCTGCCGAAGGGAGAGGAGTTGCTGCCAAACCCTGGGCAAAGGGAAAATATCTCTTTGACTGTCGCATTTGCGGGGAGCTATGAATTAATTTGAAAGTTTTCTTTTTGATTTTAGCCGGTGCAAATGTGTGCCGGTTTTTTGGTGACAAGGGTGACAAGGGGACGGTTCTTTTGTCACATGCCTGATAAGAAGAAAAAACAATTAAGCAGTTATTAATCAAAAGAAGAAAACGAGGAACAATCATGAACGGAAACTTTATCTGTGATAACATTGGAGTTAATGAGCAGGGGCATCTGACTTTTGCAGGCCTTGACACTGTCGAGCTTGCAAAAGAATTTAAGACTCCGGCTTACATCATGGACGAGGCACGGATCCGTCACAACTGCCGTGTCTACACCGATGCTTTCAAAGAGCATTTCGGAGGTGAATCCCGTCCGCTTTATGCAAGCAAGGCAAACTCATTCAAGTATATCTATAAGATCATGAAAGAAGAAGGTATGGGCATCGACGTTGTATCAAGCGGTGAGATCCTTTGCGCATACAAAGCAGGTTATGATCTGGGCATGGCATACTTCCACAGCAACAACAAAACAGACGATGACATTTCTTTTGCAATGGAGCTTGGCATTGGCTATTTTGTAGTTGATGGATTTGATGAACTTTATGCAATTGAAAAAGAGGCGGCCCGCCGCGGCATCATCCAGAAGGTCCTTCTCCGTATCACACCTGGTATCGATCCGCACACCTACGTACAGGTTAACACCGGTACAGTAGATTCCAAGTTCGGAACAGCGATTGAGACCGGCCAGGCAGATGAGATCATTGAGGTTGCTTTAAAACTTCCGCACATTGATCTGATCGGATACCATTGCCACGTTGGATCCCAGGTATTTGCAGAAGATGTTTTCGAACGCGCTGCTGTTGTTATGGTTCGTTACATTGCCCATATTTACCGCGAGCTTGGCTATATGGTAAAACAGCTCAATATGGGTGGCGGCTTTGGTGTCCGCTATGTAGATACAGATCCATATCTGAATGTTAGTGAAAAAATCGCAGACCTTGCAGATGCAATTCACGCAACCTGTGCGAAAGAAAAGATTCCGGTACCGACCATCGTCATGGAACCGGGAAGAAGTATCGTTGCTGATGCAGGAATGACACTCTACACCGTTGGATCCGTTAAGAGAATTCCTTACTACAAAAACTATGTTTCCATCGACGGCGGAATGACAGACAACCCGCGTTTTGCTTTATATGGTTCTAAGTACACTTGCTATACTGCAAACCGTATGAACGAAGAACGTGATATGAACAGTAATGTTGTAGGACGCTGCTGCGAAAGCGGTGATATCATTCAGAAAGATGTTCCGCTTCCGACTACTACAGAACGCGGCGATATCGTAGCTGTCTGCACAACGGGCGCTTACAACTACGCAATGGCATCGAATTACAACAAGATTCCGAATCC
>CAMODY010000115.1 GCA_946611595.1 uncultured Clostridia bacterium
CCCTCATACGTAACGGTATCTGTTAAAGATAAAGTACCGAGCGCATCTGCTATGTGTGTTTGGTTCGCATCATTCAGCAAAGTTGTGGAAAGATTCGGAAAATGGATCCTTTGCGTCTCTTTAATGCCATCCGAAAGGTCCGGAAAGATGGTTTCATCTTCGCACGCAACTAAGGTCTCCTCATCATGTTTCTTTCCTTTTCCTTCATTGATGGTTACATAACTGTATAAATACTCGGAAACATAGATCGTATGTCCTGCAAGTTTCGAAGTATCCTTGATCTTGAATTTCAATGATTCTACATGACCGTCAAAATCGTCGGTAATAAAGTCCCTACTTGCCGAAGCTAAGAGTTCACCGGTTTCAAGATCATGTACTTCGCCTTTCAGACGGTATTTAATATAGTCCCACTCACCGTTACCGTTTACCAGTCGTTCACAGTCGGTACCGGCCATGGTAACGCTATCTACGATCGTAACTGCTTCTCCTGCCTGAGCATAATGCGAAGAATCTTTTTGGTTGACCGCCATCGTATGCACTTCGATTGGTGTATTTTTCATGGTATAAAGATTGCCGTAAGTTAAATGGACTCCGTCACCAACTTTTCGGACCACTCCGATATACCGTCCTTCATCTAAGGCAATCTCACTGCCGTCTTCTGCGATCAGACTTGCCCCCGTAAGTGTATAACCAGGCGCAGGTTTTACCTCTTCCACCAAATAGGTTCCAACCGGGAGGATCACCTTTCCGCCTACAAGATAAAGAGGATCTGACTCTTCAGTGAGGAGGCTTTCCGGATCATCCAGCGCTGCTGTATAAGCACCACTCTGTTCATCCTTTACCGTTTTAATCTTCCAGGTCTTTTTCGGAGTTTTACTAACATCACCTTCTGTGTTATCAAAATATTTAACAACGAATTGTGCGCCATCTAACGGAAAAGCGGTCGCATATGCATGTGTCGATTCTTTTATGATGCGGATACTCATTTTATCGAACAGAGGCTGGTCCGAAACCTTCAGTAAATACGGTGAAGATGTGGTATGGGATGAAGTAATACTGACGTTGTACGTCCTGCTATCCAGTTCATAATTATTTGCTGCAGTCGTTTCTTTTACCGTGTATGCACCAACCGGAAGTTTAAGCGTATTTGTATCTCCGTTTGCATCAGTAGTCAGAGTTCCGACCGCTTTCGGCCCCTGATAGACGGTATAAACAGCGCCTTTCAGACTATAAGCCCCATTTCCTCTAGTGATGCCCGTATCGGCTGAATCTTTGTGTAGTTTTAGATAACCATCATTTCCGGTGCCGCGATAGACATCATAGCGATAGTAATAACCAGATCCGGAGGTCTGAAACTCATCATTTGCCGAATTGATACCGGCGCCATCCCATGCCCAAACTTCTGATGCAAGCCAGTTGCACTGTACATTACTGCTGTATGCATGAATGACCTGAGCATCATTACCGCTTACTTCATACACGATCGCAACATGAACATAATCGCCAAAAACAATGATATCTCCAGGTCTTATCTTCCCAGCTGCAACCTGGCTGCGGATTTCTGCTGCAGAGGTTCCGCCGCAAACCCATAAGCCTGCACTTTGAAGTGCCGGTTTCCACCATGCACTTGCAAATGCTTCTCCCGTATATGGATAACTAAAGCTTCCGTCATCATAAAACCAGTGAACCATCGCATTTACATAACCGGAACAGTCAAAGCCGGATGCTGTCTTTGCGTTCCAATTTACAAGTCCGGAGCAAGGGGAAACATAAGGCAGTCCAAGATAGCTAAAGCCGGAATGGGTTTTCAGATTAGGTTTTATCTGATCAAAAGGTTTTGTCGTCAGCGATCCTGGTCCAAAGCCGTAGGCTGCCGCCTCTGCATCGTCGGCTGATTTTTGAAACAATAAACTTCCAATCATAGTATCTGCCTTAGGCATGGCAAAGTGATACAGATAAGCCCCGTTTCCAAGCATTGTCTCTTGTGCTTCAACAATGCGGGTATCCTGATATTCATCCGCCATAACTACCTGCGTGGAACTAAGCAGAAAGCCATCCTCTACTACGGCTTTTACATACACCTCTTCCCCCGAAAGATAGATTCTTTTAAGCGTTTCATCAGGACTGCCGGATTCAAGTTCTTCGCCCTGCTCATCTGTAAAAGAAAACCTTATGCCAGCCTGTTCAGAAAGGCATACAGAATACTCCTCCTTTGTTTCCTCTTTTTGCCCTTCAGCTTCCGGCGCATAGTTCGTATCATAAATAAAGCCCTGATTCAGTATCTCAGGTATTTGATTCAGATCGTTAAAAGAAAGCCATCCGCTCATTTTGGCGGCAGCATTTGATGTCGCTTCTGCCACCACATTATAATCGACCGTAGAACCATAGTTTGAAATGGAAATCCTGCTGCCATCCGCATTGGCCGCACCAAGTATAAGCGCCTCTTCTATGCTTCCCGGGAGGAAGGCTTCCGCATTTCGTCCATTATTTCCGGCCGCTCCAACTACAGTGATGCCCTTTGCACACGCTTCCCGGATTGCCTCTTCGATGATCTCACTGTCAGCTGATTTCATGGCACTTAAAGACAGGTTGATGATCCTGACATCACAGCTCATAGCAAGTTTTAATGCTGCATACAGATCTGATGCATTACCTCTTCCGTTTGCTCCAAGTGCCTTTATAGAAAGGACTACAGCATCCGGATTTTGTTCGTAAATACATTCTGCCATCTTTTGTCCATGACCATTATCGTCATAAGGTTCCGCTCCCGTTACAGATACAGAAAGTTCAGCATCTGCACCGGTATCGATCAGCGCAATATCAAAGCTTCCCTGAACCATAGGAAGGGTTCTTTCCGCCTCCGTAAACGGATTTTCTTCAGGGCTCATTGGCGGATTATCACCGTCATCAAATACTGCTCCTTCTTCTGCGACAAAGATATCTGTATCAAGCTCTACTGCTTCCGCTTTGTCCAGATAATATGCATATGCTTCTTTTGCCTGTTCCGGACTTTCATATTGGAGTAAATATACGCCTTCATAAGAAGATAAGAGCGCAGACTCATTCGAAAGAAGGCTCTCATCTTCTGTTTTTACAAGAATTCGTCCGGAAGAAAAATCCAGACCTGATAGAATATTTTCTTCGGTATTTTCCTCTGCCTGAACAGACAGGAGCGGTCCCGCCTGACACAAAAGAAGCAACAGAGAAAACATCAACGGAATTATTTTTTTTATTATTTTCATACTTGTATTCTCCTCTTCGTAAATCCAAAGTTTTTTGCATTTTCAAGCGATTGTGCTATAATGCGTCCGTATGCACCCGTAGCCCAACGGATAGAGCGCAGGCCTCCGGAGCTTGAAATGGCGGTTCGATTCCGCCCGGGTGTATTTTTTATGCATTTCACATCACCATGCGGCCCGCAGATCGCGGAAAACGATAGGCATGATCGGATAAAACATCCTGTGGATTCAGTTCACTTTCATTCACTGATCTGATCAGCTCGTTCAGTTCTTCTCCCGAGATCCCCTTTCCTTCCGGTATCAGGATCACCTCATGAATACTGGACGGAATCACCAGAAGATCGCTTTGAAGACTATCTGCAAGATCCATGACCATATCCCAGAATAAAACGCAGACAGCACCATTTCTCTTCCACAGATTGGTAAGCACATACATCGGCATTACGTCTTCTTCCTCTTTTAAATCCATATCAAAGGAAATGCCTTTGATCATCTCTTCGATCATCTCCTTAAGAGGTTTTATACATGCGCCCATGATCTGTCTTGTATTGGAAAGTGCATCTTCAAATACCTGAAAATAATCCACCTTCCATTTCTTTAACATCGAGTTGGTGATCAAAACTTCTTCATCATCCGGATCATTATTCCGGAACAGATAAAAGACCAGCGAAAGATCTAAAACAGGCTCATTTGGAACCGTCTCAAGTAGTTTTCGGTTCCTTTCCGTATTGATCAATTTTGCAAAGATCAAATTTCGAACCTGCTGATATTCTGCCGTCATAGGATCTGTGCCTTCAGCTAACTCTCCTTTCTGCTCTGCTTCATAAACACATGCAGACATGGAACAATTCACTTCACATAATTTCATTTTTCATCCTTTCCGCCTGCAGTTTCAGGGTATAAGAAACAAACCCTGCAGCGTTTTTGTATACTGCAAGCAATTAAAAATATGGTTTAAGGGAATTCATGTGTTCTGATCAGAACATACAAGGATTTTAAAAGAACCGTCCGTCTTTTAAGGCTTTTTCACACTTAAATTCAGACAAAATAAATCCTGCAAGTCACATCATAACTTGCAGGATTTTGAAAGTCAAAGAAAACAATTGTATACGGATTTTAAATTTATATTACAGAAAAATCACAAGATTTCATATACAGTATACAGGCTTTACAAAGGATGAACCGTCACCTTTTCGCCTTCTTTTCTATCTCCGTTTCCAAGCAGTGTAACAAAGAAGGCATCGCACTCCGCCATGCTGGTCATGAGACCTGACTGCGTCTTTACAGGCTCCGCATAAGTTGTCCAGTCTTTTGCAGAAAGCTTTGCAAAATCAAACTGGGAGCGCTGCTTGTTTTCTTTCACATTCTTGGTAAGGATCGCATCCACAAAAAGTTCCTCTGCCTGTGCACCGATCATCTTCGTTAGGATCTTCTTTACAAAGACACGGGTTACAAAGTAAGCGGAGATCGGATTACCCGGAACACCGATTACCGGCTTTCCATCCACATTTCCGACAATCGTCGGCTTACCCGGTTTCATGCGGATGCCATGAAGCACCAGTGTACCAAAGCTTTCGATGATCTGCTCGGTTGCATCTTTTTCTCCCATGCTGCTTCCGCCAGAGATCAATACCATATCGCACTCGTCAATCGCATTTTTAACAAATGCAGTAAGTTTATCTTCTTCATCTTTTACGATGCCGTAGTTCTTTGCAATGCCGCCGGCTTCTTCTACCGCAAGCGCAAGGGTTGTGGAGTTAATATCCCTTACCTGTCCGTTCTTCGGCTGTTCGTTGATCTCGATCAGCTCGTCCCCGGTACTGATAATGCCGACAAGCGGTTTTTTCGCAACTTTCACTTTGGTGTATCCAAGCGCAGCAAGAGATCCGATATCGGCGATATTTAAGACTCTTCCCTGAGACAGTACTTTCTTTCCCGGGAAAACATCCGATCCTTTTAAGATCACATTTTTTCCGGCTTCGATATCCTTATAAAAGCTGATCGTTCCATCATCATTCTTTTTCGTATCTTCTACCATGATGACAGACTCTGTTCCTTCCGGCACTGCAGCTCCGGTCGGTGTATAAACACAGGTTCCTTCTGCAAGCGGTGTATCTGCTGCCTTTCCCATCAAAACTTCTCCGGCAAGAGGCAAGGTGACAGGGGTTTCTTTTGTTGCACCTTTCAGGTCTGCTGCATAAACAGAGTATCCATCCATTCCGGAACGGTTAAACACCGGAAGATATTCATCAGCTAAGATATCTTCTGCAAGTGCTCTTCCCTTAGCGTCCATAAGAGTAACTTCTTCCGCCTGCACTTCAAAAGAAAACGCTCCATCAATGATCTTCACCGCATCCGTAGGAGCCGGCAATGTCTCTACACTTCCCATTCTCTTCTGCATCTTTTTCCT
>CAMODY010000116.1 GCA_946611595.1 uncultured Clostridia bacterium
GGATTTCCGCTTTCATTTTTTATAAGCTCCATCTTTGGAGAACAGATCAGCGTTCCTGCACCTTTTAAAAGGACAGTCGCCTGATATTTTTCAGCAAGGCTCTTTACGGCTTTGATCCGCTCCTCTTCGGTCCTGATCGGCGCATCACTTCCTAAAAGCCGCTTCGCTTCTCCGATGTGCGGCGTAAAAATAAGTTTGGCCTTTGTATTTAAGACTTCCTCGCAGCTGATGTCCCCACGCGCGACCATATTCAAGGCATCTGCATCCAGCAGCAATATGCCTTTGTATTCTGCGAGGATCCGTTTTAAAAGCTCTTTGCGGGCCGCATCTTTTCCTAAGCCGCTGCCTGCAGCGATCGCATCGTATTCATTAAAATCGTCGCACATTGCAGCTGTCACACAGGTAGCAACCGGAACCGCTGTCTGCAGGATCGGATAGATCGGATCTTCAAAGGAAGGAAGCAGAAAGCGTACAAGCCCTGCACCGCTCCTTGCAGCTGCGCGGCCGGAAAGCACCGCAGCGCCTGCCATTCCTACGCTCCCTGCAAAGATCAAAACTTTTCCAAAGTCTCCTTTATGGGCTTCCTTTTTTCTTTTCGGGAAGCATTTTTTTACATAAGCTCCGCTAATGATATCCATATGTTTTATTTCATCTCTTCCGGACGTTCTTCCGTCATGTTTTCTGCATTTTCCATGTAGTCGCCGGTCTTATAATCGATTGCTGCACCCGGTTCAGCGTTATAGACAAAGATGCAAAACTCAAGTGCTCCGTCATCTTCTACCGAGTACGCTTCCATCAAAACACCTCTGCAGATCAGTTCATCATCCACATAGTAAGGCGTGACGCGGTACATAACGTGATTGTCTTCATGATCCCAAAGATAACGGGTAACTTTTTTCTCATAGTCCTGCATGTTCACTTCGTTGAACGTAGCGGTTCCCGTTACTAAGTTTTCGATCTTATTAAGACCAGATAGTTTCCACATCAGCAGGTGGCTTCTTTCATAGAATCCGCCGCCGTGCCAGCCGGATGGTTTCAGGTCTGAGATACTTGAGCGCTCTCCCGTCTGGATATGCGGCTCATCCGCACACATGATCGCAACTCCCGCACGGCCATATTCATCCAGGTCGGAAAGCTTGGCATAATATTCCTCCGAGATCTCCTCCGGCTTGAAGAAGGTCTCGCCATCCGCCACCTCGATCACATAGTTTTCCCCGTCAAACTCCGGGATTGAAATATCATAGATCTGAAACAGACTCGGCTCGTTATTGGCTGCATCCATCGGACTTTTTCCGCCCGAGACAAGCTTGATAATGATAACGGCGGCTAAAACGAGGACGGCGATTCCGACTTCTGTGAGCCTGATCGCGGTCTTCTTTTTCCCGTTTCCGTTATTGCCTTCTGTTCCCTGTTTTTGCTGACTATTGTACATACTTTTTTATCCTGTTCCGAAGCGCTCTTTTTTCGGCCTCTTTAACAGAAAATTTTACCATAGAGAGCCATTCATTTCCAGTAAAGTTAATGAGCACAAACAGGCCTCTTGTGGTATAATGCAGCCAGGAGATTTTCGCTTTCTCAAACGAGGATAATAGAGTCTCCTTAGAAGTAACGGAAAGGGAAGGTTAGGGTTTTGAAAAAATTATCTTCTGAGCCAACGGAAGACTTATTATATATCTTTGGTGAAGGCAAGTATTATCATGCTTATCACATCTTCGGATCTCATGTAGAAAAAGGCGGTGTAAGGTTTACGGTATGGGCACCTTTTGTAAAAAGCGTATCTGTGATCGGTGACTTTAACGACTGGAAAGTTAGGGAAGGAAGCTGCTTAGACGGCGGTGACTATTTAGAACCTGTCGGAACAAGCGGCGTCTGGTCCGGCTTTATCAAAGGACCGAAAAAAGGCATGTGCTATAAGTACGTGATCGAGACCTCCAGGGGAAAGCTCCTTTACAAGGCAGATCCTTATGCAATCTATTCCCAGAAGCGTCCGGAAACGGCGTCTATTATCTGGGATCTCAAATACAAATGGCAGGATAAGGCATGGATGGAAAAGCGCAAAAGCCGCAATCATTTCAAAGAGCCGTTTAATATCTATGAAGTTCACCTGGGCTCATGGAGGAGGCATGCTCCGTCCGCAGATGATCCGGACAATATCAAATGCTCCGAATTCTACACCTACCGTGAGCTGGCTGACAGCCTGATCCCATATGCAAAAGATATGGGTTATACCCATTTAGAAATCCTTCCGGTCATGGAGCATCCTTTAGATGCTTCCTGGGGATATCAGACGACCGGTTTCTTTTCTGCGACCTCCCGTTACGGAACGCCGCAGGATCTGATGTATTTCATCGATCAATGCCACGAAGCAGGACTTTCTGTCATCTTAGACTGGGTGCCGGGCCACTTCTGCCGCGATGCTCATGGTCTTTGCGCGTTTAACGGACGCAAGCTCTATGAAGAGATGGAGCATCCGAATTGGGGCACCTTTAAGTTTGACTTTGGCCGCGGACAGGTCCGCTCTTTCCTGCTCTCTTCCGCCATGTTCTGGCTGGAGCAGTTCCATGCGGACGGCATTCGTGTTGACGGAGTCAGCAGCATCCTCTACATGAATTTCGGTATCGATGATGAAAAGCAAAAGCGCTTCAACAAAGACGGTACGGAATCCGATCTGAATGCGATCGAATTTTTCCAGGAACTCGCGCGTATGGTCGGTAAGTATTATCCGGATGTTTTTACGATCGCAGAAGAAAGCACTGCTTGGCCATTGGTCACCTATCCGCCGGATGACGGTGGATTAGGCTTCCACTATAAATGGGACATGGGCTGGATGAACGATACGCTGCGTTTTATGCAGACGGATTTCCCATCCCGCAGCGAATTCCATGGTCTGCTTACCTTCTCTATGATGTATGCGTTTAACGAGAATTTTATTCTGCCGCTCTCTCACGATGAGGTCGTGCACGGAAAGAAATCTCTGATCGGACGCATGCCTGGTGATTATTGGAGAGAATTTGCTAACCTGCGTCTTCTGATCCTTTATCAGATGACACACCCCGGAAAGAAACTGAACTTCATGGGCAGCGAACTTGCCGAGTTTATTGAATGGCGTGAATACGAAGAACTTGAATGGTTTATGCTCGGCTACGAAGCGCATGCAAAACACAAGGACTATATCAAGGCGCTTAACCATTTCTATAAATCAGAGGTCGCCCTTTACAGCTGTGACCACGACTGGTCCGGTTTTACCTGGCTGGATGCCGACAACAGCAAGCAGAATGTACTAAGTTACATCCGTACAAGCGCAGGTGGCAGAAGCCAGCTGATCTGCGCGCTCAATTTCGGCGTTCAGACTTATAAAAAATTCCGCATCGGCGTTCCAAAACCGGGAACCTACAAAGAAGTCTTCAACTCCGACCGCGAAGAATATGGCGGCAGCGGACAGCTCTTCGAAAAACCGGTTAAAGCAGAAAAGATTCCGATGCACGGGCAGCCGTACTCGATCGAGATCACCGTTCCTCCTGTGGGCGGCACGATTTGGAAGAGACAGCTTAGCCGTACGAAAAAGAAAAAATAAGAAAAGGATACTACTCTATGTTTAGCAGTAAGGAAAACTTCAAAAAAGAATTTGAGCAGACCATTAAAAGCATTTACGCGAAGCCGTACAAAAATTGTACCGGCTACGAAAAATATATGGCACTTGCAGATATGGTTGCAACCGAGGCAGGAAGTATCCGTTCTGAAAACGTCAAAAACTCCATTGATACGAACAATAAGAAGATCTATTACTTCTCGATGGAGTTTCTGATCGGACGTCTTCTGGAGAATTACCTTTGCAACTTAGGCGTTCGCGATATTGTTGCGGAAGCGCTTTCTGAAATGGGAGACAGTTTAGAAGAACTTTGCGAGTTCGAGCCGGATCCGGGACTTGGCAACGGAGGCCTCGGCCGCTTAGCTGCCTGCTTCTTAGATTCCATGTCCGCAGTCGGCATCGAAGGAGTCGGTGTTGGTCTTCGTTATAAATTCGGTCTTTTCAGGCAGAAGATCGTTAACGGCCGCCAGACAGAGTTGCCAGATGCCTGGCTTGAAAACGATTATCCATGGGAAGTCAAACACCCGGAAGATACTGTCATTGTTAAATTCGGAGGCCATGTAGAAAGAACTTTCGAAGAAGGAAAAACCTATTTCGAGCACAAAGGCTACCAGTGCGTTTGCGCCGTTCCTTATGACGTTCCGATCTTAGGCGAAGGCGGAAAGAATGTCGGCGTACTCCATCTTTTGGATGCGCAGCCAATGCGCGAGACCATCGATATGGAAGCCTTCAACCGTGGAGACTATGCAGCTGCTATGAGAGAGCGCTGCGAGATCGATGCCATGACCAGCATCCTTTATCCGGACGACAGCAACGGTATGGGAAGAAAGCTCCGCCTGCGCCAGGAATATCTTCTGGTCGCTGCCGGAATTGAAAATATTATCCGCGACTACAAAGCGCGCTACGGAACGGATGAATGGGATAAATTCCCGGAGCGCGTCAGCATCCATATTAACGATACGCATCCAACGCTTTGCATTCCGGAACTGATCCGTGTCCTGATTGATGAAGAAAAACTCGAGTGGGACGACGCATGGACGCTCACCAAAAACACTGTTTCCTTCACCAACCACACCGTGCTTCCGGAAGCGCTCGAAAAATGGCCGATCGACATGTTCAAAGAACTCCTTCCCCGTGTCTATATGATCGTGGAAGAGATTGACCGCAGATTCCGTGAGGATATGGGAAAACGCGGCATTACAGATTATGAAACTTTAAGAAGAACATCCATCTTGTGGGACAATCAGGTCAAGATGGCAAACCTTTCCATCATCTGCAGCCACTCTGTAAACGGTGTTGCAGCGCTGCATACGGAAATCTTAAAGAATGATGTGTTCCGTGATTTCAACGCGATCTTCCCGGAGCGCTTTAATAATAAGACGAACGGTATCAGCCACAGACGTTTTATGATCCAGTCAAACCCGGCCCTTGCAAAACTGATCACAGAAGTGATCGGCGACGAGTGGCTTCATGATTTCGAAAAGATCGAACGTCTTGCTGAGCATAAATATAATGCAGAGCTTTGTGCAAAGCTCCGTCTTGTTAAAAGAGAAAACAAGGTCCGTCTGGCAAATTACATTAAGAGAACAAGTGGACTTCTGGTAAACCCGGATTCCGTTTTTGATATTCAGGTTAAGAGGATCCATGCATATAAACGCCAGCTCCTGAATGTATTCAAAGTAATGGACCTTTATAACCAGATCAAACGCAACCCGGATCTTGATATCTGTCCTTACACCTTTGTCTTTGCAGGCAAGGCCGCACAGGGATACGCATTTGCAAAAGAGGTTGTACATTTGATCAACACGGTTGCAAGCCTCGTAAATTCCGACCCGATCGTCAGCAAAAAGATCAAGGTCGTCTTTGTAGAAAACTTCTGTGTTTCCAATGCACAGCTGATCTATCCTGCTGCTGATATTTCCGAGCAGATCTCAACCGCAGGAAAAGAAGCAAGCGGTACCGGAAACATGAAGTTCATGATGAACGGAGCCATTACACTCGGAACT
>CAMODY010000117.1 GCA_946611595.1 uncultured Clostridia bacterium
TTCTGGTGATGATGCTCTCATCCGGCACATCCACATCGATTGCGAAATCCATTGCAGATCCGA
Source organism: uncultured Clostridia bacterium (assembly GCA_946611595.1). Taxonomy (GTDB): domain Bacteria; phylum Bacillota; class Clostridia; order Lachnospirales; family Lachnospiraceae; genus RGIG5612. The sequence goes on from CAMODY010000117.1 coordinate 64, forward strand.
TTGCTTCTAATGCTTCTGTCAGTGCTTCCGCCTGCGGAATCGTACGCGGGAATCCATCCAGGATAAATCCGTTTACGCAATCTTCCTTCTGGATGCGGTCAACAACCAGATCGCATACCAGCTCATCCGGAACCAATGCCCCCTGATCCATATAGGATTTTGCCTTTTTACCAAGCTCGGTACCTTCCTTGATGTTTGCGCGGAAGATATCGCCTGTGGAAATATGCGGGATGCTGTATTTGTCAGCTAACTGTTTTGCCTGTGTTCCTTTGCCTGCCCCCGGGGCTCCTAACATAATGATTTTCATACTAACTCCATTCTGAAAAAAACTTCATTAATTTCTCTGCTTACACGATCCAGGCTTTAACCATTGATAGCACCCGCCGCAGTGTGCGTCTGTCTGCCGTCATCCGGCAAATAAATGCACATCCTGCAACCGAGTGCTTCAATATGTTCAGATCATCAATTGTCTTAGCGATCTCCCAGAAATCCGGAGTAATTGCGAACCAGCATCTGTGAATCGATCTGCTTTAAGGTCTCGATGATTACACCGACGATAATGATCAGTGAGGTACCACCGAATGAAATGCTGGCATTGAACATTCCCTCAAAGGAGATCGGGATCACTGCTACGATCGAAAGGCCAACCGCACCAATGAAAATAATGTAGCTCAGCATCTGCTGCAGATAATCGCTGGTCGGTTTGCCCGGACGGATGCCCGGAATAAAACCACCGGATTTCTTCATGTTATCCGCAATTTCCAGCGGATTGAATGTGATCGTCGTATAGAAATACGCAAATGCGATTACTAAAAGAATATATACCGCAAGGCCGATGGAATAAATCGGCTTGGAAGGATCACACCAGTTGGACTGCGACAGCAGCTTTAAGATAAATCCCGGGACGCCGGTGGCGCCGGACTTGCCTGCCAGCTGCGCGATCACTACCGGGAACATCATTATCGACTGTGCGAAGATGATCGGGATGACCCCGGCTGTGTTTACCTTCAGCGGAATATGTGTGGAGGAACCGCCTACCTGTTTTCTGCCGAATACTTTTCGGGAATACTGTACAGGAATATGTCTCTCCGCGCCCTGGAGCACTACGACCAGGATCGTAACCGCGAGAATAATCGCAACAATGATCGCTCCGTAGAGGACCATGTACTGAATTTCTTTTCCTTTTACAAACTGTTCCCACAGAGAACCCATATCGCTGGGGATTCTGGAGATGATATTGATCGTCAGGACGATGGAAATACCATTTCCCACACCCCGCTCGGTAATCCGTTCTCCCAGCCACATCAGGATCGTGGATCCTGCGGTCAGCGTGGCAACAGCAAGGATAATATTTAATGCATTAAACTCAGTCAGATAGCCCTGACGGCCGAAACCGATGGCCATGGCCAGTGATTCGCCAAGCGCCAGGATAACCGTCAGCACACGGGTGATCTGAGTAATCTTCTTCCGCCCCTCTTCACCATCCCGCTGCAGTTCTTCCAGTTTTGGAATCGCAATTGTAAGCAGCTGGATGATAATGGAAGAAGTGATATAGGGGGTGATATTCAATGCGAATACCGACATATTCTCAAACGAGCCACCGGTAATCGCATCGAAAAAGCCGAAGGACTGTCCTACATTTTGCTTCAACCAGTTGGAGAAAAAATCTCCATCGACACCAGGCATCGGGATCTGACTCCCGATCCGTACTACCACAAGGACGAGCAATGTGAAGATAATACGCTGTCTGATCTCTTTCAGTTTAAATGCGTTACGGACTTTTTCCAGCATTAGATCACCTCAACACTTCCACCTGCTGCTTCGATCTTTTCTTTAGCAGCTGCACTGAATGCGTTTGCTTTTACATTCAGTTTTTTGGTCAGTTCGCCATTGCCCAGAATCTTCACGCCGTCGCGGGGATTCTTTACAATGCCGGACTCAATTAATGTCTCAACTGTAACAACTGCGTCATTGTCAAATACTTCCAGTCTGGAAACGTTGATACCAACAATATCTTTTGCGTTTCTGTTGGTGAATCCTCGTTTGGGGATTCGTCTGTATAAAGGCATCTGTCCGCCTTCGAAACCAAGTCTGGTACCGCCGCCGGAACGAGCTTTCTGACCTTTCTGTCCTTTACCTGCTGTCTTGCCGTTGCCTGATCCGTGACCGCGGCCTCTTCTGAAGTTATTGCTGTGCTTTGCACCTTCTGCAGGTTTTAAGTTGGATAAATCCATCTCTGACCTCCTTGCTGATTAGATCTCTTCGACCTTTACTAAATGTCTTACCTGCTGAACCATACCGCGTGTGGATGCGTTGTCAGGTAATTCGACTGTCTTGTTCAGCTTTCTTAAACCAAGTGCTTCAACTGTCTTCTTATGTTTCGGTTTTGCACCAATGGTTGATTTAACAAGTGTGATTTTTAATTTATCTGCCATTGTCTACACCCTCCTTAACCAAGAATCTCTTCTACGGATTTGCCGCGAAGTCTGGCTACTTCTTCCGGTGATTTTAACTGGCTCAGTGCATCGATTGTAGCAAGGACTACATTCTGTTTGTTATTGGATCCGAGAGATTTGGTACGGATGTTGCGGATGCCGGCAAGCTCGCACACATTACGTGCAGGACCGCCCGCGATGACACCGGTACCTTCCGGAGATCTCTTTAACAATACGTTTGCGCCGGTATGTTTGCCAATTGTATCATGTGTAATTGAGTTGTTGTCATCCAGTTTCACTTCGATGAGGTTCTTGATGGCGTCTTCTTTTCCTTTGCGGATCGCTTCCGGAATTTCAGCTGCCTTGCCCAGACCTGCACCCACATGGCCATTGCCGTCACCGACAACTACCAGTGCTGTGAAGCGCATGTTACGACCACCTTTAACAACCTTGGTTACACGTTTGATCGATACAACTTTTTCTTCCAGTTCTAACTGGCTTGCATCAATGATTGTACGTTTCATGTGATTATTTCCTCCTGTTAAAAGTTTAATCCGGCTTCACGCGCAGCATCAGCCAGTGCCTGAACCTTACCGTGGTAAATGAAACCGCCTCTGTCAAAGACAACGGTATCGATGCCTTTTGCCAGCGCTTTCTTTGCGATTGCTTCACCGACTTTAGCAGCAGCTTCTACATTGTTTGTTTTCTCGCATGCAGCTTTGATGTCCTTTTCCAGTGTGGACGCTGCGACAAGTGTATTGCCGGCAGTATCGTCAATAATCTGAGCGTACATATGATTGTTGCTTCTGAATACAGCCAGACGAGGTCTTTCGGCTGTACCGGACAGATGATTGCGAACACGCATGTGTTTCTTTACGCGTACTTCGCTTCTTGATTTTTTATTAACCATGCTTACGTCACTCCTTTATTTATTTACCGGTCTTGCCGACCTTGCGTCTGATATGCTCATCAGCATACTTGATACCTTTGCCTTTGTAAGGTTCCGGTCTCTTCTTGTCTCTGATCTCTGCGGCATACTGGCCGACTTTCTCTTTGTCGATTCCGCTGACGATGATCTTGTTGCCGTCTACAGCAACTTCCACGCCTTCCGGATCTTCCATTTCAACCGGATGGGAGAAGCCCAGGTTCAGGGTAAGCTTTTTGCCGGATTTCTGCGCACGGAAACCTACGCCGTTTACTTCCAGCTCTTTCTTGTATCCCTCAACGACACCTGTGATCATGTTGTTAAGAAGTGATCTTGTAAGACCATGTAAAGCTTTATTTTTCTTTAAGTCATTCGGGCGGGATACAACGATCTCCTCGCCTTCCTGCTTAATTGTCATCTCTGCCGGGAGAGTTCTTTCAAGAGTGCCTTTCGGACCCTTGACCGTCACATGATTATTTTCTGCGATTGTTACGGTAACACCCGCTGGAACCGCGATCGGCATTCTTCCTACTCGTGACATGCCATACCTCCTGTAATACTTACCATACGAAAGCCAGCACTTCTCCGCCGACCTGTAATTTTCTAGCTTCTTTGTCAGTGATCACACCCTGATTGGTGGACAGAATCGCAATGCCAAGACCGCCAAGAACCTTCGGGATCTCGTTCTTGCCTGCGTAAACACGCAGACCCGGTTTGGAGATTCTCTTGATGCCGGTGATGATCTTTTCGTTTTTGTCCACACCGTATTTTAATGTGATGTGGAGAGTGTCGAATTTTCCATCATTTACGATATCGTATTTTTTGATATAACCTTCATTTACAAGAATATCAGCAATTGCTTTTTTCATTTTGGATGAAGGAACATCTACTGTATCATGCTTTGCAGTATTCGCGTTACGGATTCTTGTAAGCATATCTGCAATCGGATCGCTCATTGCCATGTTTTTTCCTCCTGATATTATCTGGCAGATTCTATCTTACCAGCTTGCTTTCTTAACGCCCGGGATCTCACCTTTGTATGCTAATTCACGGAAACATACTCGGCAGATACCGTATTTTCTAAGGTAGCTGTGAGGACGTCCGCAGATTCTGCAGCGATTGTATTCTCTGGTGGAGAATTTCTGTTTGCGCTGCTGTTTTACTTTCATTGATTTCTTAGCCATTAGTATCTCCTCCTGTTATTTCGCAAATGGCATGCCAAACTCTGCAAGAAGTCCGCGCGCTTCTTCGTCTGTTTTTGCTGTGGTAACAAAAATAACATCCATGCCTCTTACCTTATCGATCTGATCATACTCGATTTCAGGGAAGATCAGCTGCTCTTTAATACCAAGCGCATAGTTGCCGCGTCCGTCGAAGGAATTGGGATTGATTCCGCGGAAGTCGCGTACACGAGGAAGTGCAAGGTTTACCAGACGATCCAGGAATTCGTACATTCTCTCGCCGCGCAGGGTAACTTTGCATCCGATCGGCATTTCTTCTCTGATCTTGAAGTTTGCGATGGCTTTCTTTGCTTTGGTCGCAACCGGTTTCTGTCCGGAAATGATCTCCATGTCTCTCATGGCTGTTTCCAGAACTTTGGCGTTTTCTTTTGCTTCGCCAACGCCCATGTTGATGACGATTTTGTCCAGCTTCGGAACCTCCATGATGTTCTTGTAGCCAAATTTCTTCGTCAGTGTATCTACGATCTCGTTCTGATACTGTTCTTTCAGTCTACTCACGCTCTTAGCCCTCCTCTCTTAATCAGTCGATGACTTCGCCTGTGCTCTTTGCGTAGCGAACCTTCTTGTCACCATCCATCTTGAATCCGACTCTGGTGGCTTTGCCGTTGTGAAGGTACATTACGTTCGATACATGGATCGGGCCTTCTTCGGTGATGATTCCGCCTGCAGCATTGGAAGCGCTGGGCTTTACATGCTTGGTCAGGGTGTTTACGCCTTCCACTGTGACGGTGTTTTTCTTTGCATTGACAGCAATTACCTTGCCCTCTTTGCCTTTATCTTTACCAGCGATTACCTTTACAGTATCGCCTGTCTTAATCTTCTGCATGCCGTTCCTCCTATAATACTTCCGGAGCCAGAGAAACAATTTTCATGAACTGTTTCTCACGAAGCTCTCTTGCA